>NZ_JYMU01000071.1:0-225713 GCF_000938235.1 Bradyrhizobium sp. LTSPM299 | reverse complement strand
CTTTCGCGGTAGGGACGCGAGTTACCTCGCGCCCCCCGCACAGATCCGTACGGGCCCAATTCGGGCATACGGCTCCCACCTTGGGTGTCTAACGGCGAAGCGACTTTGTGGCCACGGATGAAGGATTCGCGGCTTCGGAAGCCAGTCGTCTGCCAACCGCTTGATCCGCTCCCAAGTCGTCCAGTCTTTCTGGCTCCGCTGCCGCAGCGTGCGCCGCCAGAGATTGGTAACGTGGAATAGGAACGCGGTCAGTGTCGAACTGTTTGTCGGCACCGCGTGGTAGTTGAAGTAGCCGGTGACGACCTGCTGCAACCATCTTCCCTGCTGGGGAATCGGCTGATGCATGCTCCGTCGCAATTCCTGTTTGATGGCTTGCAACTTTGCTTGCATGCGGTCCCGCCGAGACTTCCGTTTGATTTGGAATTTACCCCGACGAGTTTTGCTGCAAATAAAGATGAAGCCCAGGAAGGTGAAGGTCTCCGGTTTACCGAGCCCGCGCCGCTTGCGGTTTTCCACCGCGAAGCGTCCAAACTCGATCAGCCGGGTCTTCTCCGAATGAAACGACAGTGCAAACTCCTGTAACCGCTTACGCATCTCGTCTAGGAAGCGACGGGCGTCGGTCTCGTGCTCGAAGCCAACAATGAGGTCGTCGGCGTAGCGCACGATGATCATATTGCCCGCGGCCTCACGCCGTCGCCAGCGCTCGGCCCAGAGATCGAAAACGTAGTGTAAGTAGAGATTGGCCAGAAGCGGTGAGATCACCGATCCCTGCCCGGTCCCCTTGTCACTGACCGTCACGATCCCGTCTCCCAGGACGCCTGCCTTGAGCCATTTCTGGATCAGGCGGATGATACGTCGGTCGCCGACGCGATGTTCCACAAACTTGATGAGCCACTCCTGGCTCACCGTGTCGAAGAACGAGCGGATGTCGGCGTCCAGTATCCAGTTCACCTTTGTGCTGGTGATCCCGACCACGAGCGCATCCATCGCATCGTGCGTGCTGCGTCCGGGTCGGAACCCATACGAGAACCCGAGGAAATCTTCCTCGTAGATCGCGCTCAGCACCGCAGCCGTCGCCCTCTGGACGATCTTGTCTTCAAGGGCGGCGACCGCGATCGGGCGTTGCCGACCATCCGGCTTGGGTATGTAGACCCGCCGCGCCGGTAGTGCCCGATACGCTCCCCGATGGACGCGAGCATGCAGGTCCTCAAGATTGCGCTCAAGGTGCTGCTCGTAATCCCGACATGTCAGCCCATCCACTCCAGCTGCAGCATTCTCCTTGAGTTCAGAGAATGCCTCTGCGAGGTGATCAATACTGACGTGATGGAAGAGCGCGGTGAACTTCTCCTTCTTCCTTTGCCTTGCAGCTTGCCGTATGCGCTCCAGCGCCTGTGACACGGTTCCCCGGTACTGTGCCCGGCCCGTGCTTTGCTGACTCGCATTCCCCTCGGCCCCCGCCCTTGGCTCCACCAACTCCGCCGCCGGTTGCCCGGCTTTGTTCGTCGGCTTCACAGCTACTATGACGGGGTCAGACTTCTCATGATCGTACATCATCGGCTACGGCTCCTCGCCTTCCCGACGCGGGCCAGTGCAGCACACATGCTGGTGCTGGCCGACCATGAGATCTCCCGGTTCCCACGCAAAGAGCGTGCGCACATGCCAGTGTCTAAGACCACGCCGGGCCGTCTGGGCGCTCGCGTTATCGCGCCCATCCGTGTTGCCTTCCGTCACCGGAACGACGTCGGCACCCAGGATGAGGGTACTTTCGCGGCTCAATGGCTGGCCTATGCGCTCCCCTGTCAACGCTTCGCCGATGCCCTCGCGGGCTTCTGCGCATGACTCGGGGTCGATGCGGTTCGCTACTCCTTCATCGTGATGGACTTGCACCATCTACTCCTTGCCGGTCTCCCGGCGCACTCCGGTCTGCCCCCATGAACAGACATTGTCGGACCGCTCCGGTTCGGGCCAGATGAGGAAGTCACGGTCATCACCCGACCAGAACGTCTACTAAGGTGCGGCTGCGCGCTTCCAAGTGGTTCGGAGCGTCATACCGTTGGGAGTTCGTGGATTGTCGAATTTTAGCTCGTCAGAATTTAGCAGAGTAATCGTTCTTTTCTGATTGGGCATGGCCGCGACATTCGCGTAGGTGCTGGCTGCAAGGTTGACCACCATCACCTTTGAATTTTCGTCAATCGAGTATGTGCCGTAATACGCAATGCTAGACGCTACGATGCTTTGTGCCTCTTCGGGTGTCGCCTTGGCTCGGTCGTTAGCCGCAATCTTTGGAATTTCCGCGCGCGACTGAAAAAGCGAGAAATGGCCATCGTTTGAGAAGATGATCACGCCCTTCGGGGATGGACCGAAAGGTTCTCCTTTGTTGCCGTCGTCGGTCTCACTGGTGACAGCCACAAGGGTCCAAGCGCCTACGATCTGTTCTTTAGCGGTTTTCTGTTGCGCAAATGCAATACCCGACAGGGCAAGACCAAGGCCGACGGCGAGGATGGCTTTGTTCATTGTGTTTCTCCCCATTGAGATTTTGATTGTGCGTTGCTGGCCGCACCAAAACAAGGCCGGTACGTCCGAGTTGGGTCAATCGCATCGGTTTGCGCCTCAGCCTGTGACTTCCGGTCTACGCCAGCGAGCGGACATTCTAAGGCCTCGTCCGCATGTCTCAGACGGGCCACAAACGGACCGTCGGTCACCCGCGCGGCATGATGCTGTGGGCAACGCTGGGCTGCGGCTCTAGACACCGACGTCAGACTTTATTGTGCCTAGCCCTAAAGCGTCTCGCCCAAACTGAGTGATCATCACGCCATCGCCGGGGCTCTCGACTAAGGATATCAGTCCCTTCTTCAGCAAGTCTTGCGCACTTGCTACCGAGTGATCCAAGTCAGTCAGAAAAGCAAACGCACGCATCGCGCCATTGGGCTGCGAAGCGAGTTGCCGCAATGCGAATATCTGCTTGGTGTCGAGTGTCATGAAATAATTCTAGGCGGAGACAACGTGCATAGCCAGTGACGCTATGGGTCATTCGCGTCGGTCTATCCCTGAGCTGCGATAGTCCGGTCTACCCGCATGAACGGACATCGCCTGACCTGACCGATTGGTCTGTTTTGGGCCAACAGCGGAAGCGAGGCGCAGTCTATTTAGCGGCAGCGCCTTTAGTGGATAGCTCCGTTTAATTGAATTGAGGTTGCGCATGGGCGCTCGTTGTACACGGTCAGCACTTCGAGCCGGTCTTTGAGTTCTAGCCCCAGGGTTCGCCAGCAACTAGCTTTGCGGCAAGCAGTTCGGCCGCAACGTCGAGCAGCCTTTCGCCTTTTGCCGCCGAAGCCTTGCGAGCATCACCCAAAACGCCGCTGGGGGTCAGCTCTTTGAACGACCGCCACAGATTGAGCGGCGGAGCCAAGCTAACTTCGTGAGTGCCCATCGGGCCGAACGCTTCGACCATCCGGTCGCCACGCACGCAATCCGCGAACGACGCAAGCATCATCGAGGTCTCGGCCTCGCAGGCATGGCGCACGGTCTTCTGATCCTCCAAACTTTCAGCATAGGCACCGCTCGCATGCGGCAGACTGTATAGCGTCGTGGTCGCAATAGGGGCACCAAGCTCGCGCGCAAGATCAGTGGTCAGAGTATTGAGCGCAGCAACATTCCCGCCATGTGAATTGACAATTAAAATTTTCTTGAAGCCCGCTTGCAGGATCGACCCGCAAAGCTCCTTGAGCAGGCAATGATATGTCGAGAGTGAGAGAGAAAAGGTCCCGCCGAAGGCCACATGGTGCTCCGCAAGTCCCATCCACACCACGGGTGCGACCACGATAGGCCGATTGCGAGCAACAATCTTAGCCGTGCGCTGGCATCCTTCCCCACCTAAAAATGTATCTACGCCCGTCGCGAGATGCGGCCCGTGTTGTTCGGTGGAAGCAACGGGCAACAAGACTATAGCGTCATCTACGGCTTTTTGCCGCAGCTCTTCGGCGGTCATGCGGTTCCACAGCACTTCGGTCATGACATCCCCCATCAGGATAGAGATTACGAGTTTTAGCGCAGGCGAGTTGGCACGGTTCCTTTAACGGCCCAAGCCGCACTTACAAAACTTCGGGGACCATCTGGCCGACCGGTCAGATAGGCGTTGCGAACAGCGGCCTGCACTCGCTCTGGAGTGCCTTGGGGTAACGTTGAAAAGAAAGCCGCCAACGTGCCCTGGCCGTTGATCAGCGGAAACCAATAATCGTCGAAACTGGCAAAATCCATTCGGATAGTCAGGGTCACCTCGGCGATGTTTTCGAGACCAGCGGCCTTGAAGCCCCCTGCCATTTCACCCGGAAAGGTCATCGGTCTCACCAGAGCGGGATCACGCCTGACGTGCGCGGTGGCCTCAATTGCAGCGAATGTATCCCAGAACATTCGCTGGCTAGGCATGCCGCCAAATGTATCCCAGACAGTGGCAGCTACGATGCCACCCGGCCGCACCACGCGAAGCATTTCGGCTATCGCCAGTTCAGGTGTCGGTACAAAATGCAGAACGAGCATCGACATAGCACGATCGAAATAGTTTTCACCGAAGGGTATCGAACAGGCGTCACCTTGCCGTGCGGATATCCGCTGATCGGTATTGCGCTGTATAAGCGCTTCGACGAACTGCGGTTCGAAGTCGATGGCTTCGATGGTAGCAACATTGGCGCGATCAGGGATCAGGAACGTTAGGCTACCGGTTCCACATCCGACATCAATGATGCGCTCGCCGTCTGCAACGCCAGCGAAGTCCAGAAAAAGCGGAGCCAGACGCTTGCTCCATCTCCCCATGTACTGATCATAACAATCGGCGCCCTTTGCAACGAAGGTAGACGACATGTCTCGCCTCGGAATATGCGATTGCCTATCGCCGCAGTGTAACACCCGTCGTTTTGGTGTGAAGATCTAATCGGCACCTAAAAATGCCGGTCAACGTCCGCTCAGGGTCAATCGCGTCGCCTTGAACATCCGCCGGTTACGTCCGGTCTTCACAGACAAGCGGACATTCTCGCCGACGCGATAGGCTGTAGGGACCGCAATAGCTTCGGCCCGACATCTAGGGCGATTGCGCGAAGCCGCTGGCTGAGGTCCAATGCTTTCATGGCACCGAAGCACCATCCAACCCCACTGTCCGGCGGCGACCGCAACGCGCTGGCGAAGGAGCTTCGCAAGTCCCGGGCGATGACGACCATTCTCGCTGAGCGGTCAGCGGAGAAACGCGCCCAAGGTGAGGCACTGATCCGTGAGGCCGACAACCTCGCGTGCCAGTCGTGGAACGAACGGATGTGGAGCGACGGCGGCCCCGTCGATCCCAGCCCCACGATAGATCAAGCGATCAACGTCGGCTTCCCATGGCTTGATATCGAATGCAGCCGGTGCAAGGCGAAGCGCGATGTCGATCTAGCAGCACTACGCCACGTCTCCACCACGCTCATCAGCGACCTCGCCAGCCGCCTTGTATGCGCGAAGTGCAAGGGCGCCGGGAAGCGTCCGCTGGCCACGCTGTTGCAGCTAACGCCGCGTGCCCGCAATGCCGAGCCGTAGGTGACGGAGTGGGACCCATGCTTTGGACGACGACCAGCCTCTACATCCAGATCGTCGCCGGATTTGTCGGCGCCCATCTTGCGGCAGTGGTGGTCCACGACCATGCCTTCGGATTTTGGGGCCACACGGCCGTCGGCCTGATCGCCGGTGCCGTGGGGGGATACTTCTTTCAGACCTTGTCTGTCACGGTGGTGACCGGCAGCGGCAGCCTCAACGAGTTAAGGCCCGCCGATATCTTCGTCTTGCAGGCTGGCAGCGGCGCGGCGTTTGGCGGCATCTGCATGCTCGCGGTCGGCATGTTGCTCGCCCCTCGCATCCCCCCTCGCGATTGACAGCGTCGGACACCATGAAGTGCACTCTGTGCGAAGATTGCGGCTGGGTCTGCGAAAAACCATCCGCCATGGTCATCGCGACGCCACCATAGTCCTAATGGCGTACCGACACGGCCTGCGCGCCGCGGAACTAACCGATCTTCGTTGGGATGGATCAGATCGAGTTTACGTCGGCTACTTTGCATGTGCGACGGGTCAAGCAGGGCATGCCGAGTACGCATCCGATCCTAGGTGACGAACTGCGTGCGCTCCGCAAGCTTCAGCGCGAGCAGGAGCCCAGGTCGCCGTTCGTGTTTACGTCGGAGCGTGGTCCGCCGTTCACTCCGGCGGGCTTTGCTCGAATGGTGGAGCGCGCGGGCATCGCCGCCAATTTTCGGTTTAAGGCCCATCCGCACATGCTGCGACACGCTTGCGGTTACGCTCTCGTCAACAAGGGCCACGACACGCGCGCGCTACAAGCCTACCTCGGACACAAAAACATTCAGCACACCGTTCGCTACACCGAGTTGTCCCCTACTCGCTTTAAGGATTTTTGGAGACGTTGAATCAAAGCGCGCCGACCAGCCTAGCGCTTGCCGAACCACTCCTCGTAGATCCTCTGGTACGTGTCGTTCTCACGCAGTGCGAGAAGCGCTTCATTCACGTGCTTGCGCAATGGACTGCCGGTCGGAAAAACGATGCCGTAGTCTTCATTATGGAACACATTGCCAACAATCCGCGCTAATCCCCTCCCGTCGTGAGTTGCATAGTAGAGCAGCGCGGGTGAATCAAATACAATCGCGTCCACCTGTTGATTCAACAGGGTATTGTAGAGGTCATCGACTTTCTCAAACTCAAGAACCTGAGCCTTGACCTCATTCAGATAGACTGTCGCCGTGCTTCCCCGTGTCGTGCCGACGCTTTTGCCAACGAGATCCTGCGGGCTGTTAATCGGTCCCCTGATCTGCTGTGCCGTCAGTGATGCCGTCAGCTGCGCCGTATAAAAAGCCACGAACACCACGCCCGTGAACATCCACAGCACTGCCACAATCCGAGCCACCCAGTGCCGGGGCATTTGATCTGCCTGGGTGGCTAACGTGCCTGCGGCCCAAAACATCGCATGGAAGATTCCCGGAAAATACTTTGTGCTTGGAATGATTCCGTTACGATGATGTCGCTCTAGAAAAAAGATCAGATGCGCCGGGATAAGGATTAAAAGCAGCGCAATGCCAAGCCAGATCAACAGCGTGCGGGAGAAGAACAGCTGCATCAGCTCGCGCAACGGATTTGGCTCGACATTGGCAGCGGTGCCACGCACCAGGATTTGCAAGCCCGAATTCATGATCGGCTGAGAGAAGTCGAATCTGTTCTCGCGCTCGGACGTGATCGAGATGGCTGCGATCCCGAGATCCGCCCGTCCGCTTCCCACGGCGTCAAGCAACTCCCTGACATCGGACATGACAACGTACTCAGTCTCGCGATTCAGTCGTTCGCCGATGCTGTTCCAAAGTTCAATGCTAAAGCCGCTTAGAATTCCGTTCTTCTCAATCACCATGGGAGCCACTATTCGAGTTGCCACCCGGAGCTTGGTGGTCCCGCCTTGGGCCATAGACCAGGAGACGCATATAAAAAACGCCAACGCCAACCCACGGGCTACGTGGGGCGCGAGCGCCAAAAGCAGCCGAACGCCCCTTGCGCGAAAACAGACCGCGAGATTAGGACGAGGCATCAAATCGCTTCCCGGTTTTGCACCGCGTTGTCAGCGCGTGCCTAGCGGTCGTGATCGTTTGGCTACGGATTGATGAGTCTAGCACAAATCGGAAATGACGGGACGCGATCCGATCCGCGTCCAAGCCGACGTCCGTCTGATACGCAAGCCCGGCGCCAGCCCTATGCTGATCTCGATCAGACGCACCGCGACCTTCTATTGGTCCGTGCTCGCAAAGATACCGAAACGTTCGCCAATAAGTCCGTAGTTCCAACGGGTTCAAGGGACTGAAGGTCTAGGACGAGGTAGGCCCGAACTTCCAGCCAATTCCTCCTATCGAATCGGGTCTAAGACCTGCAATTGCAATTGCCGTCGGATCGGCGATCCCCAGAAGCTCGATGGCCGCAAGGAGTCGTTTTGCTGAGATGGTACCGACGGACTTTGCTATATGTGGTTGAAATTAGCCCCAATTTGCTCTACTGCATTTAGCAGCTCTGAGGAATTGGGGGCGCACCTTTGGCGATCCTGGGTTGCTGAACGCTTCCGCCTTGCCGGATGACGTCGTCCTTTGCGACGCGGACAGCCGTGGTCGTATGGTGGAAGTTCTTGTTTCGGAATTTCGGACTGCCTTCGCTGACATCGAATACGAAGTTGATACGCAAACTCGAATCGTTAACGCACAAGCATTTTTGCAAAGCGGCCGTCGCTTCGTCCGGCTTTATGGCGGATTGGTACTTCATCCGCTTACCAACGATGATGCGCTGGTCTTCTCCCTGCTGCATGAGACTGGTCACCATATCGCACGTGGCCGAAGGTTTGCAGGTGATCCCAGCCTTGCCTGCGATTGCCTCGCTGACAAATGGGCCTGTGGAGCTGGGGCGAGAGAACTACGTCGTCGTTCGGGGCGCATTCTGAACCTCACTAAAGCTTTTCGCAGTCTTGATGACATATTGGCGCCTAATGATGTTGGCTCTGGCTCCGCCTCAAGACGGCGATCCCAGCAGCCACAGGCTTGCTGGGCCAACTTCTGGAGCACCCGCAAATCTCGGCTCAGCGATGGCGGTGTCTCAGAGCCGACCGACCCCTGCTATTTCTATTAGACAAAGAAAGGACTAGTGTGATGGGTTCACTCATTCCAATCGGTGGTGGTGCCGACGCCGAAATCAAAGGCCGCCTGAACGCCGCATTCAATGATACGAACATCGGTATAGTTAGGAACGTAGTTGCAAGCGAAAATATATTCGATGGCCGACATCATCTGCATCGTGTCGCTTATAGATTAGGGACCTATCCAACTAAGACCTATCCCGGAGATAATGCCAAAGGAAAATGGTTCTTCTTTTTGAAGCAAATCCTCAAGAATGCTGCGTACAACGGCGTCTCTACTGCAGACTCGATCAGGGCGATCCTATCATACGCCCTAAGCGCTCAAGGAGTTAAGAGAGTGGTGTTCGACGCAAGGCAGGGCTTGGATCCCAATGCGGACCACTACGTTGACCCTGGCAATCCAGCTACGAACGTTGACATTGCTCGTTTGGTCGACACAACCGGCACCTTGACGGTTGCGCTTATTTGTCCTGCACCATTACCCAACACAGCGGCTCCAACTCCTAATCAAGACGCTGATCTTGATCGAGATGCGAACGGAAATATCATTGAAAAGAAACCGATAAAAATTTTCGACCCGGCAAACCTCGCACCTCCGATTCTTTTAAAAGAGACGAGACAGCCAAAGGGGAAAACGAAAGTTAAGAAAGCAAAAAAGACGAAAGCTAAAAAGGGGAAGGCTAAGAAGAAGTAATGTAGTCACGTCGCAAGAGCTATCCGCACGAAACCGCTTCGCTAGCTACACTCGATGCTGAAAGTCTGTAGTTCATAGAATTTCCGGCACTGCTTAGTCCACTTACGACCCATTGATCGATGCTTGAGTGTCATCAAGCGTGTCCTTCGAAGGGGTGATGAAGGCTTCAAAGATCATAGCTCCAGTTTCCCGCATCAGCGCTTGTGCGCGTTCCAATTCATGCCTTCCAGCGGCCTTTTGATCACTTTTTCCGGATTTCAGGAGGAGGTCCGCATACACAATGCGAGCAAAGCATTCCGGAGCGCGGGCATTGCGCTGAGTCGCGACTTCTATTGCCTCAGTAACCGTGGAAAGCGCGTTTTCGGCATCGCCATTCAGCCGGTAGGCATTTGCCAGATCAGCCAGAATACGAGGTTCGTTTTCTAAACCTGCCTTTCGAGATCGAGCGAAACGCAGAGCTTCGGACAAATCTTCAATAGCTGAGGTGAGCCTTCCCGCGACGATATGAGAAAGCCCGCGACAGGCCTGCGCATAAACTCGCAGATAGGGGTTACCGCTCTTCACTGCGAGGGAGAACGCCCGGTCAGCATGAGTTTGGGCCAGTCCGATGTTTCCTTCAGCCCAAGCGAGATCTACATACCCCATGCTTGGCATGACGTGATGGACAGGATCAACGTGACTACTTTCCAACTGGAGGATACGATCAAGGAACGCGCGCGCTTCTTCTTTTCGGTCGAGCATCACCAACGTTCGACCGCGCAAAGCAATCAGCCAGACCTCGATATCAAAACCCAGCGTTTGGCGGTCAAATTTTACGATCTCGTCCGCCCGGTCCGTTGCCTCGACATTCATTTGAAGCGCTTCTCTCATGTGGCCTGACAGCCACAGCGCGTGACAGAGTACCGCCTTAAGCGTTATTTGAACGCTCGGATCGTTACCCTCATCGGCGATTGCCTTCGCTTCTCGAATCTTTTGTACATACTCGTCTGCTGAGCCACCATTTGCCAGAATTCGCCCATAGGCAGCGTGAATCAGCGCGTTGGCCCTCACATCTCCCAAGGCAAGCGCGAATTTCCTGGCTTCCTCGAAGTAGACTGCAGCATCTTCAGACGAAATCCCCTCTCGCCACCCAAAATTGACTATCTGTCCACAAGCCATCATTCGCAAATAGTCGATTGGCGTAGACGTAGGTTGGTCCGACAGAAGTTCGCGGACCTTCATCCAACTTCTCAACGCTTGGCTTGGATCGTTTGCGCCGATCCAAACCGCGGCGCGCATATTCTGTTGAGCTGCTTTAAGATTTTCGCCAGCCTGCTCCAAATGATACGCCAGAAGCGAGGCCCGTTGCTCAGCGTGATCTTTGAAGAGAGCTTCGATTGCTTTTGCCACTTTTGAATGAAGCTCACGACCCCGAGCGTGCAGTAATGATCGATAGGCCACTTCCTGTATTAGGGGGTGACGAAAAGCGAGAAGCCGCCGCTCAAAGGGCGGGACATCATAAAGCAGCTCAGACTGTCTCAAGTGTTGAACTGCCTGCGACAGGTCCGATTGGTCTAAGCCACAAACGCGCTCCAGGATCGATATGGAAATTTCTCGACCTATCACGGAGGCTACCTCAAGTACTTGTTTTGCGTCCTCTTCAAGTCGGTCAATTCTGGCTGCTACGACTGCCTGCACGGTGGTGGGTAAGGGGATTGCATCAATACCGCCTTTGAGGCGATATGCCCCCTTCTCCCCTTCAAAATCGCCGCGTTCCACGAGCGCGTTGATCAGCTCCTCAATAAAGAAGGGATTGCCTTGGGCGCGCTCGACGATGTTTCTAGTCAACAACGCCAGCGAGGCATCATTTCCAAGATGGTCTTGCAGCAGAGCTATCGCTTGCAATGGAGCCAATGGAGGCATGCTGATCTGTCGATAATGTGATCGCTGCATCAATAGAGCTACAAAGCCCGGCCTTAAGTTAACGACCAGGAGGGTCTTTGTGCCGACAACGGCATCGGCGAGTGCCTCAACGAACTCTACGCTCGCGGAATCGATCCAATGCAGATCTTCAATGATTACAACAGTACTAGCATCCAGCGGGCCCGAGCGAGGTAACGTTCTCACAAAATCGAGGAGCTGCGTCTTTCTAGCCTTTGGATCGAGCTTGGGGGCTGGCTGATGCGGATCCGCGAGTCCAAGGAATTCCAACAGCACGGGCGCAAAGTGCTCTTCGACCGGAAGTGTCGATAATCTGTCACGGACCCGACTACGTGAGATATCGATCGCTTCTTTGGTCCGAAGACCAAAATAGTCGCGCAACAGTTCAAGAACAGGCTGAAACGGCGTCGCCTTACCGTGCGCCAAGACACGAGCCTCAAAGACACGGATATCTTTTCCGCGACAATGCTCAGCAAACTCGAAGCAGAGACGGCTCTTCCCAATTCCAGCTTCACCGACTACACCAACGACGCGACCATCGCCGTTCATTGTGCTTTCGAGTTCGAGCAAGAGAGCGGAAAATTGATCATTACGACCGGTCAGCGGACTCAGCCGTCTACCGCTTCGAAAGACTCCGCTGGAGGGAGCGTTTTGAAGTCCCCTGAGTTTGAAAACGTCTACGGGGGTCGAAATCCCTCGAATGCTTTGCGCGCCTAAAGGCTCGACTTCAACAAATTGCTTCGCGGCGGCGTACGTCTCTTTGGAGATTAGAACACCATCAGGGTCCGCCAGTTGCTCCATGCGGTTCGCAAGGTGAACATTTGCACCCGCCGCGTCATACGTTTGGTAGATTCCGTGCTCTATCGCCTGAACAACAACCTCTCCAGTGTGAACGCCAACTCGAATTTGTAAATCCGAATCGCCAATGCGGGTCATTTGATCCTGCATTGCGAGTGCGGCGAGACAGCCACGGACCGCGTGATCTTCGTGAGGCTGTGGAGCGCCAAAAAGGGCCATGATTCCATCGCCCTGAGATTTGTTGACCACCCCATCGTAGCGAACAACCGCCTCATGCATCAGTTCAAGGATAGGCTGCAAGCGCCTCATCCCAAGTTCGGGGTCTCCCAACCTGTCAATAAGACTCGTTGAGTTGCAGATGTCAGCGAATAGAATGGTAAGGCGCTTACGCTCTCCGCCCTTGGCATGAAGTGACCGCAGGACCTGTTGCCAGGCCTGATTGGCTGCCGCAGGAACGTTGCCCTTCAGCGCCCTACTGCAATTCCCGCAAAAACGCGCTTCTGGCCCATTGACGTGTCCACAAGCCGAGCACTCTATACCGAGAGCAGACCCGCATCTTTCGCAATATTGATTGGTTACCTTGTTCTGAAAAGCACAACGAAAACACTGCATCCAACGTCCCTCAGATCGCCGCGTAGCTTGCTGCGTCTAAAGGCGGATCATAGCGCCAATCGCCAATTAATTCCATGCGGCATCGCAAAAGCAGATTTCGTGGTTCTGAAGTCAGCCCGAGTGCCGATATGCAGTCCGTAGCATGAGTGATCGTTTTCAGTTTGAAGTCTAGCCCCAACTCCAATAATTCCTTTTGTCGCCCCCTTCAGCGTGTCTCAATTCGCGTCTCGCATGCACTTCCTGGTGAGATAGATGGTCACGCAACAGCATGACTGAGGGTGGCATGGCCTGCTCCCGCAACGACGAGCCAACGTAATCCAGTGCTGAATTGACTGGCACCGCACTGGACGCTCGCTTTTGCTTGATTGCCTTCCCCCGGAATTGGACTAATCTCCTCGGAGAATTCGGTCGGAGGGGAAGCCCCATGATTTCAAGCTTCAAGGCCGTGCCCGAAATCAGAACCTTGATTGAAAAGATCAAGGACGATCGGAAAAAGCGCGCTGGGGCAAAAGCTAGGCGGATGCTGCTCAGGAGGCCAAAAAGGCTGACGAAGCGCTAACGGCTAGCTGGTCAGAATTACTGTCCTGTTTGGAAAGCGTTCTGCACGACAACTACGGGCGGCCCTGCAAGTTACCCCAAGGGTAGAACGCCATTTCCTTGACCTACCGCAAGGCGGCTTCGCTGCTCTGCTGCAATTTACAGGGCTAGCTTGTAGATGGTAGTGCGAATGACGAAGCCTATGCCTGACAAAGCGGAGATTGCGCTCGAATATCCCGACAAACTCTACATTGGCACCTTTGAGCACTCGTCGCGATTTGAAGCGCATCTCGATCCGACCGGTTTCTCGCTGATCTCGAACGTTTGGACGACGAAGTCGTTCGCAAATCGATTGCACATCAACTTCGGTCTGTTCGCCAGCATCTTGAGCGAGTTAGCTTCGACGGTTGGTCGCATTCCGAAGGACGACATCGTGATCGCGATCTACTCGCGCAGGCAACCGCCGAACTACAAAGGGCATTAATCCAAGTTTAGCGTCCGCCCTACTGGTGGTCTTGCGACGCCCAGCAAGGTGCAACGGTGGTATCCCTTATGTCGCGCAACGACACCGCAGTGTCCGCGCTAAAATTTCCTGATCGGCACCGTGCCACCTTTCAACAGACCGCTGACCCTTCGCGGCCATATCCACGTCGGGTTATTTCTTTTCAGATTTCGTGCGGTTCTCCGCCATCGCTTCCACCGCTTCGAAGGCATGCTGCCGTGCTGACCGATCCTTGATCGAGCGGAACGCGCGCAGGAGCCGAAATATCTCCGCCGCGTCTCTGGCGAGTTCTTCCTTCGGCAATAAGTTTCCCTCAACCCGGGGACCTGGCAAGCCCCGAAAGACGACCCTAGCGATCGCTCGTGGTGCATTGAAGCCGGAGAATTGCGGGCTCAAGCCGTTGTTAGTCCGACCCGTCGAAAACAACTCGACCTAGCGCGAGAAGTCGCGCCATTATCGCTCACTACCCGTGTTCCGCAGGTCGCCGATTTTCGGCTGAATGGCTCGGCCGAACTTCGATGGCCAGTCGTTCAAGCCGCTGCGAGACGGCTTAAATTCAAGATTTGTAAGCAAAGTCAATGGCTTGCATGTCATTTTTAGGCTTGAAAGCCGCTTTTTTGATGTCAAACTACTAATGAGCTGATTTGTGACGCTGCTCACACTGGCCAAAACGAGCGAGGACGGACTGACCTCCACCGCTACCCCGGCAAATGCTCGACCGAGGCTGCAGAGCGCCGTCAACGAGTTGGGCACTACGTAGGGGCGGTGGCAGCGAGCCGGACCATCCTGGGACTGCCCGGCAAGCCTAGAAAGCCCCGACTTCATAGCCGCAGACCTGATCAGCACAGATTCCGATCAACTGCGGCGCGCGATCCTGGATCACGACACGCCTCGGCTATTCGAGCACCTGCTCGAAGCGTTTTCGCTGCAGGGCATCAGTGATCATGCAGCGCGCAGCTATACGGATCATCGTGGTCGTCCTACCTGGCGCGACCTGCAGCGGGCGACCGCTCGACCTCCGGCCTGCCCGAAGTTGCGCAGCTACTGGAGCTTTCACGGTTGCAGTTATCGAAAGGGTAGCCGGACATGCGCCGAGCGAGAGATTATTTCGCGCTGTTCGCTGCCTCGACACGACCTGCGTAACGGACGGCTGAACCAGACCACATATTCGCTCTTCCTGTTTATCCGCGATGTTGCGGATGGCAACTTGGTCGAGTGGATCGACCGAAGGTTGATCAAGCGAGTTTGAGTGGCGCGGCCAGCTGCGTCCGCGCGCACTGGGATGAGATCGACGCGCTCTGCAAGCTCAACAGCATTCCGTTCAACGCGACCGGCGAGAAGATCCGCGAACACGGGCTTTGATGCGTTTATGAGTTCGCCTGGAAAATGGACGCGATTATGTTTTGGGATAGGTTCGATGGGCGCTGGCTGCGTGGAAGCGAATTTCACTATCCTGAGCGGCCAGACTGCCATGGTTCGTGGTCCGCCTTCGGTTCACGAGTTTCAATCCGATCCGTGGCAGGGACAACGGGCATAGCCCGGCTGACGCTTACTGCCCCGCTTAACTACGGTCAACTATGCTGACAAACCGCACGAACTGAGCGCACGCGAGCGGCGCACAGGAGATCGACAACGCCTGACGATCGGTGTTCAATAATCGAGTAGGAGATCATGAGACGTCTCCCGATAACGCAGACACATTCATTAATTCATAGGGAGAAATGCAATGCCCGTCGTCACTAGGCGACTCGCGGCGCTTTCGTCAGCCATCATTTTGTTTGCTGCCAGCGAAGGCAGTGCACTTGCCCAGAGCAAATACGATACCGGGGTAACCGACACTGAGATCAAGATCGGCAATATCATGCCGTATAGTGGGCCAGCGTCGGCCTATGGCATCATGGGGCGAACGGCTGGCGCATATTTCCGGATGATCAACGACAATGGTGGCATCAACGGGCGAAAGATTAACTTCATCTCCTATGACGACGGCTACAGCCCGCCCAAGACAGTGGAGCAGGCGCGCAGGTTGGTCGAGAGCGATGGAGTCTTTCTAATTTTTGGATCACTCGGCACTGCCGCTAATGCGGCGATCCAAAAGTACATGAATACGGTTCGAGTACCACAATTGCTCGTTATCACCGGAGCCTCGCGTTTTGGTGACCCAGAGCATTATCCTTGGACCATGGGTTGGCAGCCGACCTATCGGGGCGAGGCGCGGATCTACGCAAATTACATTCTGGAGCACTATTCAAACGCAAAGATCGGGCTGCTGTACCAGAACGATGATCTCGGCAAGGACTATGTTCTCGGGCTAAGGGATGTGCTGGGCGACAAGTACGACAAGATGGTCGTCGCCAGCGCGTCCTATGAGGTCGGCATGCCGACCGTGGACTCAGAGGTCGTCGCTATCAAGTCCGCCAACCCGGACGTCTTTATCAATATCGCAACGCCGAAATTCGCCGCGCAGGCGATCAAAAAACTAGCTGAGCTAAACTGGCATCCGATCCATATCCTAGCCAACGTGTCGAGTTCGGTCGGCGGGGTGCTTAAGCCCGCAGGGTTTGAGAACTCGAAGGGCATCCTTTCCGCAGGTTACCAGCTGGATATCACTGACCCACAGTGGGATAACTATCCGGGCATGCAACGCTTCCGCGCCTTCATGGCAAAATATTACCCAGAGGCCGACAAGTCCGATAGTTTCATCCTGACCGGCTACAACCATTCGATTGGATTGGTGGAAATCTTGAAACGCTGCGGCGACAATCTCACCCGTGAGAATGTGATGAAAGTAGCCGCCAATCTCGACTTCGAGATTGATACCTACCGCCCGGGAATTCGTATCAAAACTTCGTCCACCGATTTTTATCCCATTGAGCAGGAGCGAATGATCCGCTTCAATGGCGAACATTGGGAAGCGTTCGGCCCGGTCATCGATGGTCATGTCGATCATTAGCGCTCAAGGTAAGTCGCGCCTAACGTCCGCTCAGGGTCATACGCGTCGGCTTGCATCTCCGCCGGTGATTTCCGGTGTAACGTAGAGTCGAGGTGTGACGCGGTAGCTTTAGGTTCGAACATATCTGTTTCCGCCCCTTTCGTTCGGCGGTGCCTTACTGGTTCGACCATGGCCCCGTTTTCACACCTCGCTCATCGAACCGGACGTGCGGCGCTACCGCATCCGGCTCTCGGGCAAGACCTCACGCCTTCACCCACGGCACGTCGATGAAACCGCAAGCAGGGCCGGGTTGAAATAATTCGCGGTTTGCTGATGGCATGCTGATGACAAGCGCGACAACCGTATCGGCGCGAGTCGGCACGGTCGATTACACATTACGAAACATCGCGAGGCATCGTGACGTTTGAAGCGGCGTTGTCACAAGCCGTTCCGGCATGACGCAGCTTTTCGCGCGCCCTCAAGTTCTTCTGCCATCCTGTTTGCCGATCACGCAGCGCCATCCCGCAAGGCGCTCGGCCGGGTGCTCCTTCATCCACTCGGCGAGCTGCGGCGCACCCATCAGGCAGGACTGCGTCGATATGTCCGCGAAGTCCGACGTGGTGACGATCTGCTCGTGGCAATTTGCCGGAGACGAGAGACTGCAGAGTACGGCGATGATCTTGATCACGGCAGCAGGCCCCCGTCCCTGCGGTAGGCATTGCTGCCGCTGACCGCATGACTTGCCAGTGCCTTGTCCTGCTGTTCGCTGACCGGATCAGCCGGCGGGAAGATGCTGTCATATATCGCGCGGGCTTCTTGAATGAGGCGGACCCGCTCGCGCTCAGACTTTGAGACAAATCGAATAACCTCACCCATATTCGCTCCAAACCGGCACCAGACACTGCCGCTGTTAAATGTCGATCATCATTTCATTGTGGATGTGGGAGCTCGGCGCCAACTTTGAAGCTCTGCGGGCGGTCACGAAGGGATAAAAAGCTCGTGAACCGCGCCCTTCACGTAGCCGCAAGCCGGGACACGCAGCACCCGGTTTTGGGGATTGGTCGAGAGTCCTGCTCGGTAACCCTCAGTGCTCTACAGTATCGACCCACCCGGCTGCGACATCGCGCGAACATTCCTCGAGATCCTGTATCACGCGCCGCCGATCCGCTCGTCGTCTCACGAGACCGGTCGCCACGGGAGCAACGCCGATCTCGATGTATCTGATGGCAGGATTCGAGTAGTAGCGCTCCAGCCGCTCGCCGACGATGACGACCGCCTCGCCGGATTCGACGACCGCAAGCGATTCCCTGATCGTCGTTACGACCGGCCCTCGCGCGATCGGCCGCCCGGAGGGAGTGTGGTCAGGGAAATGGATCGCCGCCCACGCTCCCAACTGATGATTGTCGGGCAAGGCCGGCAAGGTCTCGCGCACGAGCTCCTCCGGATCGATCCAGTCTCTGTCGCACAGCCGGTGGTCGGCCGGCACGACCAGTTTCTTCTTCTCCTCGAACAGAACCGCGCATTGCACCAGGCCGTCATGGGAGAGCGGAAGTCTGCAGAACGCGGCATCGACCTTGCCCGACGTAATCGCCTCGAACTGATCCAGCAGCGAAAGCTCCACCCAGTCGACGTCAATATGGAATTTACTCCTGAGATGTCTGACAAACGGCAAAGTGTACTCATAAAGACCGCCGCCAAGGAAACCGATCCGCAGCCGGCTCGTCTGGCCAAGGGCGGTATTCCTGCAATCGTCCAGCGTGGCGCGGAGGACCAGAGCAGCGCCTTCGACGCCGAGACGAAACTTCTCGCCAAGGGGCGTCAACTGGACACGCCTGCTCGTCCTCACGAAGAGCTGTCCCCCAATCTCTTTCTCCAATGAATTGATCGCTTCGGAGACGGAAGACTGGGCGAGCGACAGTCTCTTTGCCGCTTTTCCGAAATGTAGATCTGTCGCGACCGCCAGGAAGCAGTCGATCTGCCGCAGCTCCACGCCCATCCTCACGTCCGTCGATTGATCGGATTAGTCGATTATTGGGAAGCTATGTCTCGATGAAGCGGGCCGCAATCTGGATGAAGCCGTAGAGTTCAATCCTGTTCAGTTTATACCACTTCGCAGGGTAACTTTCTCCCGTCGGCGGCAAAAATAGACAAATCGCAATTTCGGTCGGGCACCAGCCTGACAGGACGGAACATCGATCGGAAATGCCGATCGAATGTTCGGCAATCGGCGCTTGTTCAGGACGCCCCCAGGGAAAATATCACCGACAAGTTGGCCCGACGCGGATGGGCGGCAGCCGTTCCGGCGTTGGCATCGCCAGAGGAGATCTCGATGACCCGTCACGGTCAGAAGAACCCGCCATCGCAATTGGCAAGCACGGCCGATTTCGCCGCGCGCGACGAGGGCATCCGCTGCCTGTCCTATGGCGTCATGCGCAAGCTTGCCGGGCTTCCGCAGGATCTGTTCGCAAACTACTGGCGCGATGTCCTCGGGACGCTCCTCGCGAGACTTCCCGGCGTGGGCTACTACGCGCAGCAGCACTTCTCACCCGACCACACGGCGAATCTTTGGCCCCTTCCAGACGGCATTCGCCGTATGGACGTCGTGCTCGACGGCGCCATCGAAATCGGCTTCGCCGACACCGACGACCAGAATCGCTACATCAAAGCCAGCCCCGTGTTGTTCGGAGACGAGTTCCATCTGTTCGAGCACACTGTCGCCTATGCTCTGCCGGAGGGGTCACGCACGCTTGTTGATCGCGAGGCCGACAGCATTCCCAACGGGCCGGATCGGCTGCACCGCCTGCATTTGCTCTCAACGGTGGATCTGGCGACGGATTCCGCTCCTGGCTATCGGAATGGGCGCAACATTTGGCATCCGCGCCGGAGGTGCAAAAGTTGCGCCTGCATCTGCCTGACCCCTACGACAATGCGCGTCCGTCGCCGCCTTCGCCGATTGAGATCGGTTTCGCGAGTGCCTTTGCGGCACGAGAGTTCCGCGACAGCGAAACCTATCGCGCAACCATCGAGGACCAGCGCAAGCACCTCCGCTCGACCGGTGCATTTCTGGTGACCGGTACCTACACCTTTGTCCACGATGGCGTGATCACGACGGCCGGTCTGAGAGGCAGTCGGACTGCAGAACTCATCGCGCGTATCGGTGCCGTCAACCAGACGCGGAATGAGGTGACACGGCTGTTCGTGCAGGACCCGGATCAGTGACATCGCCCGAACCGAGGTCTGTATGACCGCTATTCGCCACCATTGCGAATTGACTTGATCAGCAGGGAGAATGAACTTTGGCGAGATTGCAGGGGAAAGTGGCCGTCATTACCGGCGGCACTCAAGGTATCGGCCTCGCCGCCGCAAAACTCTTCGCCAGCGAGGGGGCCGATGTCTTTATCACTGGCCGTCGCCAGCAGGAGCTTGAAGACGCCGTCGCCGCAATCGGCAGCAACGCCACCGGCGTTCAAGGCGACGCAGCGAACCTGGCCGACCTCGATCGCCTCTATGAGCGCGTCGGAGCAAGGGGCCGAATAGACGTCCTGTTCGCCAATGTCGGACTGGGCGGGTTCGTACCGTTGGGAAGCATCACCGAGGAGTATTACGACAAGACCTTCGACACAAACGTCAAGGGCGTGCTCTTCACGGTGCAGAAGGCGCTGCCGTTTTTGAACGATGGCGCTTCCATCATCCTGACCGGTTCGGCTGCTGCCGCCAAAGGCACCCCGAGCTTCGGTGTCTATGCCGCAAGCAAGGCGGCTATTCGCTCATTCGTGCGAACCTGGACCGCGGAGCTGAAGGACCGGCGCATCCGCTCAAACGTTCTCAGCCCTGGACCCGTTGTCACGCCACAGGCAGCGCTGCAGCCGCCTGAAGCCATCGCGCGCATCGTGTCGTCAGTCCCGATGGGCCGCATGGCGGAGCCCGAAGAGATCGCAAAGGCGGCGCTCTTTCTGGCCTCGGACGACTCCAGCTTCGTCACGGGGATCGAATTGTTCGCCGATGGCGGCAGGGCACAAGTCTGACTCGTCGACGACACACATACCGGAGTTAACAACATGCCCGCACCCTACACCGGCGGATGCCAATGCGGCTCCATACGTTACGTATTGACGACTGAACCGATACGCCTGGGCGCCTGCCATTGCAAAGAATGTCAGCGCCAGTCTGGTAGCGCCTTCGGCATGTTCATGCCGGTGAAGAAAGACAGCTTGACAGTAACCGGCTTGACGAAAGAGACGACACGTGTCGCCGACAGTGGCAATGAGGTTACCGGCGTGTTCTGTCCGGAGTGCGGAGTCCGCATCTACCATGTTCAAAAGGCCGCGCCGGACGTGGTTTCCTTGAAACCCGGCACTCTGGATGACACAAGTTGGTTGCGCCCAGGCCTCGTGATCTGGACGAGGAGTGCGCAGGGCTGGCTTCCCGTTCCCGACGGCGTCAAAGCGCTTGAGCGGCAGACGTGAGGAGATGAGACGATGCCTAAAGGATATTTCTTTGTTGAAATCGAGATTACTGATCCGGCGGCTTATGAGGCTTACCGCACCAGCGTTCCGGATATCATCTCGGCTCATGGCGGCAGGATTCTCGTGCGTGGCGGAGACCCGCAGCCGCTGGATGGCGTCATCCCGCGCCGCCGCCGGGTCATTGTCGAGTTCGATAGCCCCGAGGCCGTGAAGACATTCTATGACTCTGACGCATATCAGGCTGTGCAGCCGATCCGGCTGAAAGCCAGCAATGGGTTCGTGTGCCTGCTGACCGGAACGGAATAAGTCCTCACCGTTCCGGACAGCATCTCGAAATGCCCTCACAACCAGGTCGGCGCAGACTTCCGTTCGAGCTCGCGCCGAATCCCACATCCTCAACCCGCCTTAATGGAGGCATCATGTCCCGCACCATCAAATTCGCACTGGCCGGAGGGCCGGGCGTCCTCGAATTCATCGACATGGAGGTGCCCGCTCCCGGCCCGCACGAAATTCGTATCAGGGTCAAGGCAATTGGCATCAACCGTGCCGATTCCATGTGGCGCAACGACAAATATACTGAACGGGTCAGATTCCCGGCGGGTCTCGGATATGATGCCGCCGGTATTGTCGATGCGGTTGGCAAAGACGTTTCTGACTTCGCCATAGGTGACGCCGTCAGTACGGTTCCGGCTTTCTCCCTAAACAAGTACTTCACATACGGCGAGGTCATTCTCGCGCCCGACCATGCCGTCGTGAAGCATCCGGACTCGCTTTCATTCGTCGAAGCCGCATCAGTCTGGATGATGTTTCTGACGGCCTACGGCGCGCTCGTTTTCGACGCTCAAGTACAGGCCAGGGATTTCGTCATCATTCCCGCAGCTTCGAGCAGCGTCGGCCTGGCGGCGATACAAATTGCCAACTATGCCGGTGCAACCCCGATCGCGCTAACGCGCACGTCAGACAAGACAAAGCGGTTGCGGGAGGCCGGCGCGGCACATGTCGTTGCAACCCAGGAGCAGGACATGGTCGCCGAAGTGATGCGTATCACGAACGGCCACGGCGCACGCCTCGCCTTCGATCCCGTCGGCGGCGCGGACTTTCCCAAGCTGATCGCTGCGCTGACCAACCAGGGCATCGCCTACATCTACGGCGCGCTGAGCGAGGATGACACTCCGATACCGGTGCTGGAAATGATCCGGAAGATGACGACGATCAAGGGATACAGCATCCGGCTGGTCACGGGCGACGACGCGCGCCGGAAGGTCGCGGTGGAGTATGTGACCAAGGGCCTCGCCAGCGGCGCGCTCAGGCCGATCATCGATCGCATCTTCAAGTTCGACGATATGGTGAACGTGCACCGCTATCTGGAGAACAGCGGCCAGTTCGGCAAGATCGTCGTTACCCTTTGAGTTGATGCCAAATCCCCATTTGGTGGTGGCACATCCTTCTTGATCTGCACAAGCGGTCCGTTCACGCACGCGTCACGTTGATCAAGGTGGCGCGGCGGACCGGGATATGGTGGACGCGGTCGTTGCGAGTACAAGCGTGGCGACGTTCATGAGAATGATCGCTACCGCACCGATATCGACGGCGAAACCAAGCCCCCGCGTGGACGCGATGGCGCCCAATATCAAGGCGAGCGCCCCCATCGACAGATAACCCAGGAGATAGAGGGCAGAGAGTGTGCCGCCGCGGTAGGTTGCGGCCACCGCCGCGCTGATCACTTGCAGGCCGCCGACAAACAACAGGCTGTAGGCGCCTCCAGCCGCGGCAGTTGCGAGCAGGTAGATCACCAGATGGCGCAAGTTGACCGCCAGGATGAGCAGCGCCATCGACAGAGCGGAGACCAACGCGCCGACGATGAGCGCCACACGCGGCGAGAGGGTCCGGAAGATGAGCCCTGTGGCGGCCATCACGACAGGAAACAGTGAAAGGACGGCGCTGTTGAGAAATGCGTTGGGCGAGCCGATGAGGTCATGCTCGACCTGGCCGCCGAGCGAGAGGACCAGCACGCCGAACGTATAGGCCGCCATCATGGCCGTCGATGACACCGCGAAAGCCCGGCGCACATCCTTCGGAACGAACGGCATCCGGGAGCGCCGGTCGCCGGCGGCACCGCCGGCAGCCTGACGGGGCAAGAGCCAGGTGCCGGCCAGAAGGATGACGAGAAGAATGGCCAGTATCCAGAAGCACAGGCGCGTCGGCCATGGCCCGTATTCCGTCAAGACGCCGCCGATCAGCAAAGCCGCCGCGAAGCCGGTCGCCTGTGCCCCCATCGTGATCGAGGCCGCACTCTTCGCACGTGCAGGGCTCGTGAACTCCAAGACAGCGGCGGTCGACGGGCCCGCGGCCAGGCCGACGCCGATGCCCATCAAGGCACGTCCGGCGAATACCCACCACACGTCAGGTGCGACCGCAAACAACAGGGCGCCGGCCAGCGAAGCAAACAGGCCGGCCAACATCGTCGCGCGGCGACCAATTTGATCGGAGATTCCACCGAAACCGACCAGCATGACAACGACGCTGATCGGATAGATGGCGAAGAGTCCCGCGGTCACCGTATGGGTCAGACGCCATTGCTCGGCATAAAGCCCGTATGTCAGCGCCGGCGCTGCACTTGTCCAAAGCGTATGACCGACCACGCCCGCCGAGACCAACAGGCTCGCGCGGCTCCCGAGGACGAACTGCCCTCTCACCGGAGGCTGGGCCCGGTCCGCCACGGTACGGCGAACAACGCAGACGTTTCCTTGATCATGACGGTCGTCCTTGCGAGTTCAGCAAAGTCGGGCTCGGCCGGGCTCCCGACGCGGCCGTGCAATGCGCCGGCAGAGTGCGCGATTATTTCCAGGTTGATGATGGGCGGAACTAGGACGCGGTTTTGCCGCCGTTCACGCTGATGATCTGGCCGGTGATGAACGACGCCTTGCGCGACGCGACGAACACGATGGCATCTGCGATCTCCGCAGGCGTGCCCACACGCTTGAGAGGTACGCCCGCGACCAGTCCGGCCTTCCTCTCGGCGGAGCCGGTGAATCGATTGAGCATTTCGGTCTCGATCGGACCGGGCGCGACCGCATTGACGCGAATGCCCGATGCCGCACCTTCGAGTGCTGCGGATTTCGTCAACCCTTCGACGGCGTGCTTGCTGGCAGTATAGAGCGAGGCTCCCGGCGCGCCTCGCTGTCCCATGGTCGATGAGAGGTTCACGATGCTGCCGCTGCCCTGCGCCTGCATCACGCGCATCTCATGCTTCATGCTGAGCAGCACACCGAGCACGTTGGTGTCGAAGGTGGCGGCGTAGCTCTCGGCGGTCTGTTCCGTCACCGGACCGGGCTTGCCTTCGGTGCCGGCGTTGTTGACCGCCACATCAAGCCGGCCGAAGCGGGCCACGGTCTTGTCGATCAGGTTGCGAACGTCGTCCTCGTGGCGCACGTCGGCGCGGACAAATTCGGCTTCCACGCCGAGGCCGCGGAGCTCCCGGGTCAGGGCCTGCCCCGCCTCGTCGCGACGGCCGGACACGACAATCCGGGCGCCTTCTTGCGCGAAGGCCAGCGCCGTGGCGCGGCCGATACCGGCCAGGGCACCGGTAATCAGGACGACAGATGCAGTCATGGAGATTTTCCTTTTACAGCGGGCTGTGTTTGCGGGAGGACACTGCGAAAAGCACGACGTGGTTGGTCACGGGATGATCCGCTCACGACGAAAATCCGAAAACATCCGAAAGAACATCTCCTCGGTGTCGACCAGATCGTGGAATCCGAAGCGGCGGGCCTTGCTGGTATCGGAGACGATGTCGTAGTCCGAAGCGAACACGCCGTCCGGGTAGCCCCATGCTGCGATCTCCTCGAAACGGAATTTCTGCAATCCGTTCCTTTCGACGATTTTGTCCCAGATCGCCCCCTTGTCTGCCATCGACCGCGCAAGATTGATGTGCCGTGGCGGAGCCAGTTCCATCTCGAAAAACCCAGCGAATTTGGGCCACAGGTTCTGCCACCGGATCAGATCGCTGTTGGTGATGTTGAACGCCTGGTTGGCGCATGTCGGATCGGTCGCCATCCACGCGACGGCCTTTGCCAGCAGCGCGGCGTCCGTACACTGGTAGAGCGCGGTATACGCGCCGGGCTTGCCCGGAAAGCTGAGAGGCAGCCCCAATGCCTTGCAGATGTTGGCATAGACCGCGATCGCCAGGGTCAGGTTCATCGGTCCTCCGGTGGAGAACCCGCAGACCGCGTGCGGACGCCCCACCGACCAGGTCCAGCGCTTTCCCTTCTGGAATTCCTCGAGAAAGTCCTGCTGGTCGTAATAGAAATTCGGCGGCATGTGCCGCGGATCGTCCTCCCGGGTCGGAGTCTTGTAAGGGCCGAGGTGATTTCCGTACCATCTGGTGCCCTGAGACAGATGGACATGCTCGAGCGCAGGCGACGCGGCATCCACGGTCTTGACGAGGTTGAAGAACATGTTGGCATTCGCCGATATCGTCTCTCCGGGATCCGGACGCTCCGTGATGGCCAGATAGAACAGATGCGAGATATTGGTGAGGGGTGCGAGCTTTGTCTTGCAATCGGCGGGATCGAGAAGATCCACGGCGATGTATCTGTAGTCACCGCGAATCTGCGGCTTGCGCCGCGACACCGCAACGATATCCCAGCCGCCCTGCTCAAGCAGATGAGTCAGCATGTAGCTGCCGGCAAGGCCGGAGGCACCTGTGACAAGTGCGGTACGTTTTGTCGTCGACATCCGTCGTCTCTCCTCTAGATCACCTTGATCTCGTCGACACGGTCCGGATAGAACGCGACGTAGTCCTTGATCCGCGCCATCGCCTCAAACGGCGTCTCGTAAGTCCACACCGCATTGATGGAGCGATCCCCGCCGGCCGGAATGCTGTAGTAGGACGCGTCACCCTTGTAGGGGCAGTACGTGGTCTGTTCGCTGCGCGTCAGCGCGGCCATGTCGACATCTCGGCGAGGGATATATTGAACGGGCGGATAGGACGCCTCGCGAAGCGTCAATGCATCGCGCGTGTCGGCGATGATTATTCCGCCGGCTTTGACCACGACGCGGGACCGGTTCGGTTCGATCGAAATGGGGTGGTCGGGCCCCGGAATTTTTATCGGTTTGTCGGCCATCATTTGTCTCCTTCGGAATTTGAATCGGATCGTACGAGCATTCAGGCGGTGACCCGCCCGGTGGCACCTTTAGTGCCCGCGGATGCCAGCACACCCCGGCCTTCTGGATCCTGATTGTCGGCGCCACCCGAAACGCCTCGACTGGTCGGCCGCCCGAGCGCCGCCCGGCCGGCTGATAGCTCCTGCGCGACCTCGGCCACTCGGCGGCCAAGGAATTCCGCGGTCCGAAGATCGGACAGCGGCGGTGCGAGGTCGCCGCTCTGGTCCATGTCGGCTTGGCCCGCCATCCCGAGCGTGTAGCTGTCGCGGTTGAGGATGTCCTCGTTGGTGTAGGAGCGATTGTTCCCGTAGTTCATCCCGAGATTGACCCAATGCATCTGGTGCTGGGCCGCAAATGTCATCAGTTGGACGAGCGAGTTCTGCTTGTCACCGCCACGGGACGCGCCGTTGGTAAAGCCTGCGGCGATTTTGCCTTCCCAGCGCTTCTCCGCATACTGAAGGTGCGAGCTCGCATCCATGAACGCTTTGAACGGTGCCGACAGGCTGCCCATGTAAGTGGGCGCTCCCATGATGATGGCGTCTGCACCATCGAAAATCTGCCATCGGCCCGGCGCCTGTTCCGCGGTGACGAGCTCCACGCTTGCGCCGTTGACGGCCGCCGCACCACGCGCGACTGCCTCGGCGATCTTCACGGTGTGACCATATCCGCTGTGATAGACGACAACGATTTTCACTGGAACTGTCATGTGGGAACGGTGCCTCGGGGTCGAAAAACGCGTCACTGCGCAGTCATGCTGGTTCGGTTCGAAACAGCGTCGTACCAGCGCTTCAGTGAACGATGCTCGCCGGGAATAGCGAGGTTGATCGCCTTGACGGCGAAATCCACCGTCACCAGCGCGGTGATGTCGGCGACGGAGAAGCGTTGGCCGGCCACGAAAGCAACCTCGCTCAATCGAGTGTCACAATCGGCGAAGAAATTGTTCACCCGAAGCTTGCTACGCTCTGCCAGTTCGCCAATCTGCTCGTAGTCATGCGGCCCGGCGATTGCGCGGCCCTTGAGGCCGGGTGCGGAATTGCGGATCGCTTCCATGACTGCGGCAAAACCTTCCAGTTCGGCACGCCGCTCCCACATTGCCACCAGAGCTTTCTCCTTCGCCGTCTCGCCCAGCAAAGGCGGCATCGGATGGGATTCCTCAATGTACCGGCAGATCGCCGGCACTTCGCCGATGGCGGTGCCATCTTCCAGCACCAGGGTGGGCACAACGCGGCGCGGGTTGATGGCGCGGTAGGCGTCGGAATGTTGCTCGCCTTTGCCAAGATCGACTGTGGCAAAGGGAATCGAGAGCCCTTTTTCGGCGAGGAATATGCGCACGCGTCGCGAATTGGGTGAGGATGCCGAGTGGTAGAGTTTCATCGAGATTCCTCCTCGGACAGAAACTGGGAAACGTCCCGAACGAACCGCTTGGGATCCTGGTACTGCGAACCGTGATTGGCGTCGGGATAGAGGATGAGCTGGGCGCTGGGCAGGTGCTGCTGCAGGATGAAGGAGTTCACGGAGTAGATGATCACGTCCTTGCCGCCGTTCACGACCAGTGCCGGCTGGTGGATCGACTTCAGATATTCGAACGGCCTCTCCCGTGGCGCGCCCCATTCGCCGATCGCCTCGATCTGGGCGGGCGCGACCTTCTCGTTGACCTCCGGATCGCGGTTCTCGGCGCGTCGCCGGAAACGCCCGAGGAACGCGTGGCCCGCAGCCTGGCTCTTCTCAGATTTCGTGAAATGCACGCGAAGCCAGAGATGATCGGGCTCGTCATAGGTGGCGCCGAAGATCTCCTGCGCCTCTGGCGTGAGCGTAGCCATGCCCTCAACACCGCGTGGGCCGGTGCCGACCAGAACCAGCCGCCTCACGAGGTCAGTCGCCTGAAGCGCGATTTCCTGCGCGACAAAGCCGCCGATCGAGAAGCCGAGCACATCGACTTGCGCCAGTCCCAGCGCCCTGATGAACGCCACCGCGTTGGCGCCCATTTTCTCGATGCTGGTGGGCACCTCGCCGGAGGAACTCGATACGCCGGCGTTGTTGAACAGGATCATTTCGCGATCCCTGGCGAAACCGTCGGTCACTGCCGGGTCCCAATGGTCCATGGTGCCGGTGAAGTGCTGGTTGAAGAGGAGCGGCACGCCGGCTGCGTTGCCGAAGCGGCGATAGGCAAAGCGGATGCCGTTGGCTTCGACGAACTGCGTCGGCGCGGTCTGGTGATTGTGCTGGGTCATTGAGATTCCTGCGGTGGATTAAGCCAATACGCGAAGCGGTCGAAGGCGGCGGCGCGCATCGAAATCTGCGAAAAGGATTCCTCGGGAGCACCGCGCCCCTACTGGGCGCGGTACAACCCACGCGCCCCGTACCGTGTCAGCTCGCGGTCATACCGCCGTCGACGTTGAGGATTTCTCCGGTAATCCACTTAGCTCCGTCCAACGCGATAAATACGATGCCGTCAGCGACCTCCTCGGAGAGGCCGAGACGATCGAGCGGTACCTGCTTCACCAAGGCAGCCTTGTTCTCCGCACTGCCGGTGAACCGAGTCAGCATGCCGGTGTCCGTGGGTCCGGGCGCGACGGCATTCACCCGAATCCCCGACTTGGCGAGTTCGAGCGCCACCGACTTGGTGATACCTTCGACGGCGTGCTTGGCCCCGACGTAGATCGAGGCGAAAGCCGCGCCGCGATGTCCGTAGGTCGAGGAGATGTTGATGATGCTGCCGCTGCCCTGGGCCTGCATGGCGCGCACTTCGTGCTTCATGCTCAGGACGACGCCGAGAACGTTGGTTTCGAAGGTCGCGGCAAAGCTTTCCGCAGTCTGGTCCGTGATCGGACCGACCTGCCCTTCGGTGGCTGCGTTGTTCACCGCGACATCGAGACGGCCGAACCGCGCGACGGTCTTGTCGACCAGTGCGCGAACGTCGTCTTCCTTGCGGACGTCGGCGTTGATGAACTCGGCCTCCGACCCGAGCGCGCGCAACTCCTTGACGAGGGCTTTGCCGGCCTCGTCACGCCGGCCGGATACCACGACCTTCGCGCCCTTCCTGGCGAACGCGATGGCGGCGGCACGGCCGATGCCGGTCAAGGCGCCGGTGATCAATACGACTGGGTTGCTCATCTTCCGGTTCCTCATTGATGTTTCCTGCCGGCGAAGCATGGATTATCTCGCCGGGAGGCCTATAAGCCCTGCAGGTGTCTCCCGAGGGCACTGCCGTGATTGCGCAGGTAGGAACCGGCGGCGTCTTCGCCAAAGACTTTATAAGTTGGTGGGCATGCCCGAGAGATATGGAAGCCGAGAATGGAGTTGCGGCACCTTCGTTATTTCATCGCGGTCGCCGAAGAGGGCAGCCTGACGCTCGCAGCTGAAAAACGGCTGCACACCGCGCAGCCTTCACTGAGCCGTCAGATCCGCGATCTCGAATACGAGGTCGGCGTTCAGTTGATGATACGCGGCGTGCACGGCATCGAATTGACGGCCGCCGGCCGGGCCTTTCTCGACCATGCACGGCTGGCGCTGACGCAGGCGGAAGCGGCGACGGAGGCGGCGCGGCGGGCGGCGCAACCGCCGCGGACATTGTTTACCATCGGCTTCCTCACCGGCTACGAGATGGACTGGCTGCCGGCCGTGATGGAAATCCTGCGCGCCGAATTGCCGAGCACTGAAGTCGTCATCTGCAGCCAGGACTCGCCGGATCTCGCAGCGGCTCTCAGTCGCGGAAAGATCGACCTCGCCTTCATGCGTCCGGAAAAGCAGGCGTCCGGACTGGAATTCGTGCCGTTGCGCAAGGACCCGCTGATCGTCCTGATGCCGCGCGACCACGCTTTGGCTGGGCGGAGCTCGATTCGCCCGCAGGACATCGCGGGCCAGACGTTTATCGGAGTGTCCCCGGTCCGGGCACCGACCGCGTGGGCTGCCATCAACGATTACATCAAGCCCCTTGGCGTGAAACCCGACCATCAGGCCGAGAACCTGGCAATGGCGATTTCGCTGGTGGCGTCCACCGGGGGCATCGCGCTGCTTCCGCTCTATGCGCAAAATCTGTTGCCGAAAACCGTCGTCAGCCGACCGATACGCGGTGCGCCGCCAACAGTCGACCTGGTCGCCGGCTACAACGAGGCGAACACATCGCCGCTGTTGAAATTCATCCTGACGAACGTCGAGGATTTGAAGTCTCGCGTTACGAAGAACGGCAGTCGTTAGGCGCCGGCTGTCGCGCCGAGCTGGACCGACGATGCGCCAGTTGCTCGGGATGGCGGGGTGATACCCCGACGCCGTATCTGATACGCCGATAGATCCCATCGGAATAAGCTGACTTATCCGTCTGCGGTGCAGTTCCTAGTTCTCCTCATAAGCGAGTGCCGAGGAAAACCATGAACCAATCATTCACGTCTGTCCGTGTCGGACGCTACACTCTGCCAAACCGCCTGGTCATGGCCCCGATGACCCGCAGCCGCGCGAAATTCGATGGCACGCCAGGAGACCTGGCCGCCGAATATTATGCCCAACGCGCCAGCGTCGGCCTGATCGTCACCGAAGGCACGCAGCCTTCGGATGACGGACAGGGCTATCTCGCGACCCCGGGCATCTATACTTCTGCGCATATCGCTGGGTGGAAGAAGGTGACCCGGGCCGTGCATGACCAGGGCGGCCATATCTTCATCCAGATCATGCACGCTGGACGCATGTCGCATCCCGACAATACGCCGCATCATCGTCAAGCCGTGGCACCCTCCGCGATCGCACCGGGGACCCAGATGTTCACCGCGAGTGGGATGCAGGACATTGCCGCGCCGCGTGCGCTGACGACCGAGCAAGTGCGCCAGACCATCGCCGACTTCCGCCATGCGGCGCGCAGCGCCATCGAGGCGGGCGCCGACGGCGTCGAGATTCACGGCGCGAACGGCTATCTCGTCCAACAGTTCCTCGCTCCCAACGCCAACGCGCGCACCGATGAATATGGCGGCTCGATCGCGAACCGCGCCCGTTTCGCCATCGAAGTCGCGACCGCGATTGCCGAGGAGATCGGCGCGGACAGGACGGCGATCCGCCTGTCGCCCGGCATCGCCATGTGGGGAATCGACGAAGGCGCGGAGGGTCCAGCACTCTATCGCTATCTGGTCGACGAACTCGACAAGCTTGGTCTTGCCTATGTGCACGTCCTCCATGCCGGCAACGAGCAACTCGTGGGCGACATCCGCGCGCGGTGGAAGCAGGCGCTGATCGCGAACCGGCCCGGTCGTCCGCGCGACCAGATCGGTGCTGACATCGCATCGGGGCTGGCCGATCTGGAAGCCTACGGGCAAATGGTCCTGGCCAACCCGGATTTCGTCGCACGGGTGAAGACCGCGGCGCCGATGAACGAAGCAGATCGCGCCAGCTTCTTTGGCGGCACCGCGCAGGGCTATACCGATTATCCCGCGCTTGAGGCGGCCAACGCCGCGTAAGTCTGCGTGTTTACTTTGCAGAGAACTATTTGGAGGTTGATATGAAGATCGGTGTGAGCGGTGCCAGCGGCCATCTGGGCAGAGCCGTCGTCGCAGAGCTGCTGCGTCGCGCCGCCGGGCATGAGGTCGTGGCGATCACGCGTACGCCCGACACCATCTCTGGACCTGCTCAAGCACGGTTCGGGGACTACGACCGGCCCGAAAGCCTTGCACAGGCCTATGCGGGTCTCGATCGTCTGCTCATCATCACCACCGTCGCTCCCGAGCCCGGAAAGCGCGGCGCACAGAATGTCGCTGCCATCGACGCGGCCGTGAAGGCAGGAGTCAAGCATATCGTCTTCATGTCGGCCGTGGGCACGCGGCAGGAGGAGGAGCCGGCGCGCGGCGCCTCCTATTGGCGGGGCGAGCAGCATCTGATCTCCACGGCGCCGGCCTGGACCATCCTGCGTATGAACTTCTATGCCGAAGCCTTTGTGCAACTGGCGCAGGCGGCGCTGGGCCAGGGTGTGCTGCCCGGTCTCGCCGAGAACCGCGCGGCATTCGTCGCGCGCGATGACGTAGCGGCCGCCGCGGCAAGAATCCTGATCGGCGACGGCCATGCAGGCGCGATCTACAACGCGACCGGCCCCGAGCGCCTCTCGGGTGCGGAGCGCGCGAGCCTCATCGCCGAAATCGCGGGCCGGCCGCTTGCGTTCCGTGTCGTCACCGAAGAGCAATTGCGCGCCGGACTGACGCAGGCGGGTCTGCCGGCAGGCGCCGTCAACATCGTCGCCGGCATCCAGGCGAGCTTCGCAGCGGGTGTGTTCGACATTGTCACCGGCGACGTCGAGCGCCTATGCGGCCGGCCGGCCAAGCCTCTCCGCGACGTGTTGGCCGGTGCGCTGACATCGCATTCGACCTGAAGGCTTGCACCCGAACCGATCTCTCGCCAAGCTGGGACGACGTGAAGCCAAGGAGTAATAGATGGCGCCTCCAGTGCAACGATCTCGTCATGTCGATTTCAGTTCGCAAGAAGCCGCTGACCGCCTCGCCATTCGTGAGCTTGTCGACGCTTATGCCTCCTGCGCAGACCGCCGGGACGTCGAAGGCCAGATGTCGCTCTTCACGGCGGACACCGAGTTTCTCGTCTACATGGATAGCCGCAATGCTGTCCCCACGCAGGAAATCCGCGGCCGCGACGGCCTGCGCCCCGTCTTCGAGAATCTGAAGACGTACGAGGCGACCACGCATTTCAATGGTCAGAGCACCGTAGCCTGGGCTCAGGACTCCGCAACCGGGGTCTCCTACTGCCTTGCGCATCACGTCAAAGTCGATGGCCCCCATCGCAGTCTGATGATCGCTTCAATCCGGTACCTGGATCAGTTCGTGAAGATGGACGGTCATTGGTATTTCCGGCAGCGGAAGCTGTTGGTCGACTGGATCGACAACCGCCCACTGGGCACCGGCTAGCCCGGCCCATCGCTCCGGTGGCACGACCGGAGACGTATCGGCTGCACGGGCGCGATCAGCATTGCCGTCGAGCTCGATCGGCCCGGAGTGCGCAAGCACTTCGGACCGATTGATCCCACGCGGAAGCGACCGCTCCCCTGCGGTCAGATTTTGATGAAGTTGGTGGCTGCAAGCGCGCCAAAAGGCAGCGAAGCAAGCGGTCCGCCGACGTCGAGCGCACCGAGGTCGACCGGGAAATAGCCGGTCCGCTCGAGAAGCTTGCGAACCGCGGCCTTGGCATCGGGATCGTCGCCCGAATAGAACAGCACCCTCTGGCCACCCGACACCGCCGGCTCCGGCAGGACGCTGACATCGAAATGATTGAACGTCTTGACGACGCGCGCACCGGGAACAAACTTGCGGAACACGTCGCTGGAATGCCGGCCCCCGAGATCGATGGCCTTGATGCCGTAGGCAGCGAGCGGATTGTTCGGATCCCTGGCATCGGGCGAATCCGGGTCAAGAAACGCGACCGGATTGGTGCCGTCGATCACGATGCGGCCGTTCCAGGCAGGCAGGTGGCCCAGCGCCTTCTCGAGATCGACCCAGCGCAACGCCACCAGAACGATATCGGCGCTTGCAGCTTCATCCACGGTGCCAGCCTTGATCGAAGGGCCAAGCTTCGCCACAAGTTCCGCCAGTGATTCCGGACCTCGGCGGTTTGCGATCGTCGCCGAGAGTCCACTCTTTGCCAGCAATCGCGCCACGTTCGAACCGAGGGCGCCCGCTCCGATAATTCCGATACTCATCCATTAACTCCTGTTGTTGGTGGGGTCGAGTTGCTTCGAAACAGCAGCACCCCAAATGCTGTCCGCTTCATCACGTGCATCGACGTCGAATAAAAGATTATATGTCGACGACGTAATGACATTTTGATGCAAAAAACAGGTCACCATGCTAGTGGCATGGTGAACTTCCCAAGGCGCGCCACCTCGGAGGCGATGTCGCCGATCGTGACCTTTGCCAGTTCGTTCTCAAGCCCCTTGCGTGCGCGCATCAATGTCGGTTGCATCGCCTCCAGAATGTTGCCGCCGACCGCGCAGCTCTGGCAAGGCGGTGTCCGATGCAGTGAGAACAGCTCGGTGTCCTCGACGGCCTCATAGACGTCGAGCAGCTTGATCTTCTTCGCAGCTCTCGCGAGCATCGTTCCACCACCCGCACCGAGCTGCGACCGGGTCAATCCCGCATCGCTCAGGCGCGATAGCAGCCCCCGGATCACGACCGGGCTCGTATTGGCGGAATAGGCGAGATCTTCGGAACGCATCGGCTTGCCATCGCCCACCGCAAGCGCGGTGAGGATGTGAACGGCGACGGCGAAGCGCGTACTCGTTGGCATGACACATTCCGAAAGTGTGTCGATGTCGTTATTACATATAATCGACGCTGTCAATGCGCTTTTCCCCGGCACACCATCTATCGGTCTGACCGATATATCTCATCTAAATAAATCGGCTGTTGGCATGGCGGCCGGCACCCTAGCTTCTCCTCACTTTCAACCCTCACCCAACGGAGAACCAACATGAGTGCAACTTCCATCCAATCAGCCCGTCCCTCGCGCCGCATCGGTGCCTGGACGCTCCAGGGCATCCTCGCAGCAGCTTTCCTGGCTGCCGGCGTCGCCAAACTGGCCGGCGCTCCCTTCATGGTCGACATCTTCGAGCAGATCGGACTCGGCCAGTGGTTTCGCGTCGTGACCGGCGTCGTCGAAGTGACCGGCGCTGTCGCCCTGCTCGTTCCCGGCCTGGCTTCGATCGGCGCGCTGTGGCTCGGAGGCACCATGGTCGGTGCCGTCGCAACCCATCTGTTCGTCCTGCACACCAGTCCGGCTCCGGCGATCGTGCTGGGATTGCTCAACGCGACAGTCGTCTACCTGCGCCGCGATGAACTCGTTGCCCTGCTTCAGCGGGTCAAGGGCTGAGCCTTGAAACGCAGCGACAGCCAAACCTTGGGAGAACGACAATGACGACCAATGCAGTGTTCACGCGTCCTATCCGCGCCGAAGAGACGTCCCGGAAGATTACCTTGCGCACGCGTGGACACTCGCATGGCCGCGTCACCCGGCTGGTCAGCCCGGGCGACATTGGCGAACGGATCAAGCCGTTCGTCTTTCTCGACTACTTCGACGCCGAGCCGGCGACCGCGCCAAAATTCGGCTTTCATCCCCATTCAGGAATAGCGACGCTCACCCTCATTCTGTCCGGGCAGGCGTCCTACAAGGAGACCACCGGCCGCGAAGGCGTCATCGAGACCGACGGTGTCGAGTGGATGCGCGCCGGCAGCGGCGTTTGGCATACCGGCGGAATGTTCGGCAACGAACGGATCAAGGGCTTTCAGCTCTGGATCGCGATGCCGCCCGAACTCGAACTTGCCGACCCGCAAAGCCAGTATCTTGACGCCTCCGATTTCCATTTTTCCGGTCCCGCGAGGGTGATCGCAGGCGAATATGACGGTGTGAAAAGCATCGTCGGCTCGCCTCAAGGCATCACCTACCTCGATGTGCGCCTCAACGCCGGAGACCGCTGGATATTTCAGCCGGCCAAGGGACACGACGTCACCTGGATCGCAGCGCATCAGGGGATCGTGACGACGCCGGAGCAAGTCTCGATGGGCGAACTCGCCGTGTTCGAAGAGGGCAATCAGCCGATCGCGTTCGAAGCGCTCTCCGATGCCGGCTTCATCGTCGGCTCCGCGGTCAAACACCCCTACGACCTCGTGACCGGGCACTACTCCGTGCACACCAACGCGGAGTCCTTAAGAATTGGCGAGAGCAACATCGCCGAGATCGGCCGCCGGCTGCACAATCAGGGTGTCTTGCAGGGTGTCCCGGCGACCGCCAGACGCTGAGGCCGAGAGAGTTCAATCCAGTTGAATACTCACGATGGAGGAAACGATGTTTGGATCAGATGGAGTTCAGCTTTTGCGACGTGTGGCCCATGCCCGGGAGTGCCGGGACAGGTCCGATCGACGCTTGCCGCTGCGACCGGACCACTTCCCGGTCGAGGCAAGAGGCCGCGAGATCGTCACGCAAGACGGCGTCACTATCGCGACAGCAGCCGATCCGGCGATGAGCGAAGAGATCGTCCGGCGCTTGAACCGAGGCTATTGGAGCGACCAGGAAGATCAATGGGCGCTCTGACCAGAACGGGACGCGTCGAAGCGCGCAGCCTCAACGGTTGATATGGCCGCCAATCGGGCGGTACATTCCGGCGATTTCGTATCGGTTTGATCGATAGGTAGATCCCATGCTCGACGCCGTCTCGCTCGATCAACTGCGCACCTTCATCGCCGCGGTCGATCAGGGAAGTTTTTCTGCCGCCGCCCGCAAGCTGTTGCGCGCGCAGTCGGTGGTGAGTGAGACGATCGGCAACCTCGAGGACCAGATTGGCGTGCGGCTGTTCGACCGCTCCGGCCGCTATCCCAAACTCACCTCGGCGGGACTGGCGATCCTGGCCGATGCGCGCAGCATCATCACCGGGGTCGACCTGCTGAAGGCCCGCGCGAAGGGCATGTCGGGAGGCCTGGAGCCGGAATTGTCCGTGGTGATTGACGTCTTCTATCCGATCGACGCGATCACCCAACTGGCCAAGGAGTTTCGGGAAAAATACCCGGGCGTGGGGCTCCGCATCTATGTCGAGGCGCTCGGAGGTGCCATCAAACCCGTGCTCGACGGCCGTTGCAGCATCGGCGTCATCGGATCGCTCCCGGTGCTTCCGGAGACGCTGACCTATGAGCGGTTGCCCGGTATCGCGTTTCTCATGGTTGCGGCCCGCGATCATGCCCTGACCTCCTATCGCGGCAGGATTCCCAGGGAGGTTCTCGGAAAACATACCCAGATCGTTCTCACCGACAGGTCGGAGCTATCATCGGGACGTGAATTCGGCGTGATGTCGGCTGCGACGTGGCGGCTTGCCGATCTCTTCGCCAAGCATCATTTCCTGCTCAAGGGTCTCGGGTGGGGCGGAATGCCCTTGCATGCCGTGCGCAAGGATCTGGAAGAGGGGCGCCTCTCCGTGCTGCCAATCGAAGACGTGCCTCCGGATGGTTTGATTCTGCCGATGTCGGCGGTGTGGCAGACCAAGTCACCGCCCGGCCCCGCCGGGCGTTGGTTTGTCGATCGGCTGAAGGAAATTCCGATGGAAACGGGCAAGGTGCCGAAATCACCGGTCACCAGGAAAACGGCAAGACGGTCTGCGAAAGCCTAGCCGCCTTTAACGGTTTCCATCGCAAGGACGTCGCGAGCCAAAAGGGAGCCGACAGACTCGACGAGATGTTCATAGGCACGGTCGACAATGGCGTCCAAAGATCTGGTCTTTGCGAACATCTGCCGGGCTTCGGCCAGCAACCGGTCACGGGTCGGCATATGAGGCAGACGCAAATCGACCCGCTGTTGCAATAGAACAAGCGCGTCCCGCACCGACAATCCGGTCTCGTAGACTGACGATTTGATATCCATCGCGATCGATTCAGGACTGAAACATGCGGCGAGCTGCTCGGCCGTTCGCTTGACCACGCGCGATGCCAGGGGATGCTCATTGCGCAGAACCCGCTCGGGCGGCTTCCTCAGATCCCAGACAATCCCGAGCCACGACAAGGCCACCAGAGCATAGTAGGTCACATCGACCTCCCACCAGCGGAACCCTTGCCTGGCGCTGCTTTGATAGGCGTGATGATTGTTGTGCCACCCCTCCCCCATCGTCAGCAGGGCCAGCAGCCAGTTGTTGCGGGAGTCATCGCCGGTCACGTACCGCTTGCGCCCGCGAACATGCGCGAGAGAGTTGATGCAGAACGTCGCGTGATAAAGCAGCACCGTGCTCCAGAGGAAGCCGACCACGAGCCCCGACCATCCGGCGATGAGGAAGCACAGACCCGCGATCACGAACGCCGGCAAGAGCTCAAACCTGTGCAGCCACATCAGCTCGGGATAGGACGCAAAATCCGACACCTTCACCAGATCGGTCGCGTCATGCTGCCGATAGAAGATCCAGCCGACGTGACTGTACACAAAGCCCTTGTGCCGGGGCGAATGGACATCTTGTTCGGTATCGGAATGAAGGTGGTGATGCCGATGTTTTGCGGCCCACCAAAGCACGCTTTTCTGAGCGGTGCTTTGGGCCAGGAATGCGACGATGAACTGGAACGTCCGGCTTGTTGCGTAGGCTCGGTGCGAGAAGTAGCGATGATACCCGGCACCGATCGCAAACATGCGTAACCCGTACAGAGCGACGCAAATCGCAATTGCCTGCCACGAGACGCCCGACCAGATCGCCGCGACGCATCCAGCGTGGACCAGCAGGAATGGGAGGACCTGCGGGTACATGATGTCGTCGTGATCATCCAGATCGATATCGGTGGGCACGTTCGCAACCTCGATTTCCCTGATGCGCGGGCCCACGGCTCAAGGCCTGGCGTTGGCGGCATCGCGCGTGTTGTCATAAAAAATCCCGCGGCCGAAAACCAGTCGCGGGGTCACGAAACCAGAGGCTTTGCCAGGACATCCCTGGTCAAAGCGGCGTGGAGGCCAAGTCCTTTGGCCGACACTCGACCGGTAGTATATGGCCGGTGCCGGATCACTGCGCAAGGGCTCCCCGTTCTACCCCGGGATTGCACGGCTCGGGCCAACCTACCCCACGCTCGTTCGGCTCGAACAGACGATACTCGGTCGCAGCTCAGGGCGGCTCGAACCAATTCGGTACCCGCTCAGTCCGCCTCGACCTTGCGTCCACAGATGACGCTCACCGCCTTGCGGGCAACCTCCCTCAGCTCACTTCGGCGCGCGCCGGCGCCGGCGCGGGCGCGGATGGCGATGCTGTGCATTGTCGCTGAGGCGAAAAGCGCAAGCGCGCGGCCTGCTCTCCTATCGCCAGTTCCGATGGATCAATTCGAAAAATATCGCCTGTTCGGCTCATTGCAACCGTGAGAGGTATCAATGCGGTCAACGGTTCGCGACAACGTTGGTTGAGGCAGCGAGCCAATTCCACCGCAACAGATACCGATCATTTCAAACAGTCGAAGGTTCATGCTCATGGGTGAGCTCGTAGAAGGGATTTGGCAGCGGAGCGGAATCGACGCGGTCCTCTCGAAGGGGACACTGCAGCGGCCTCCATCGATATTCCGTAACTGGATTCGGTCGGACGAGGGCGGCTTTCGCGAGGCGCGAGTGTTCGAAGCGGGGGCTGACCGATACCATCTCTACGTATCGCTTGCATGTCCTTGGGCCCATCGCACGCTTATCATGCGAAACCTCAAGGGACTGGCCGGCATCGTCGGCCTTTCGGTGGTTCACTGGCACATGGGTGAGGACGGCTGGACGTTCGATGCCGGCCCCGATGTGATTCCGGACCGAATAAACGGAGCGCAGAAGCTTTATCAACTTTACCTCCTGGCAGACCCTCAGTCCACGACACGCGTCACCGTTCCGGTGCTGTGGGACAAAAAGGAGCGCACCATCGTCTCCAACGAATCTGCGGACATCCTGCGAATGTTCAATTCGGCATTTGACGGTCTCGGAGCCAAAGCAGGCGATTACTATCCGAGAGAACAGCGCGTAGAGATCGACGAGATCAATTCACGCATTTATGCAAACTTCAACAACGGCGTCTATGCGGCGGGATTTGCCGGCTCTCAAGTTGCCTATCATGCGGCAGTCGAGAGAGTCTTCGATACACTCGACTGGCTGGAACAACGGCTGTCGCGATAGCGCTTTCTCCTCGGCAATCATCTGACGGAAGCCGATATTCGCCTCTTCACGACACTCATCCGGTTCGACGCGGTCTATTTCGGGCATTTCAAATGCAATCGCCGGCCGATCGTCAGCTACCCTTCGCTGTGGCGATACACCAAGGAACTGTACGGTCATCCGGACATTCGGCCGACGGTGAACTTTCATCACATCAAAGCGCACTATTACGGAAGCCATCGCTGGATCAATCCGTCCGGCATTGTCCCGATCGGGCCCGATCTCGATTTCGACCCGCCTTCCAATCGCAGTTTTTCTGAAGGAATGCATTGATGCACGACGTCGTCGCCAACGGCGCCAGAATTCCCGCCATTGGGTTCGGTACCTATGGGATGCAGCGCGCGGACATGCTGCGAATGATTCCTGCTGCGTTGAAGGGAGGCTTCCGCCACATCGATACCGCGCAGATCTATCGCAATGAGGCCGAGGTTGGCGAATGCACCGTGTCGTCGGGCATCGCGCGCTCGGAACTGTTCATCACAACCAAGGTCTGGGTCACCAACTATCCGGCGAGTCGGTTTGCCGCGTCTGTCGATGAAAGCTTGAGGAATCTGAGAACCGACTACATCGATCTGCTGCTGTTGCATTGGCCTCACGATGGCGTGCCTCTCGCCGAGCAGATCGGCCTGCTCAACGAAACCGTGAGGGCGGGCAAAGTCCGTCATATCGGGGTCAGCAACTTCAATCGGCAACTGCTCCATCAAGCGATTGATCTCTCGGCAACTCCACTCGTCGCCAACCAGTTCGAGTATCATCCCTACCTCGACCAGTCCCTGCTATCGGGCGCGACACGCAAGGCCGGGCTTGCGGTGACCGCTTACTGTGCGATGGCCGTCGGCCGTGTGCTTGGCGACCCGACAATAACTGACATCGCCGCAAGTCACGGGCGGAGCGTCCCGCAGGTGGTGCTTCGCTGGCTGATACAACAAGGCAATGTTGTCGCGCTGTCGCGAACCACCAACCCCAATCGCGTCGCTGAAAATCTGGCCATTTTCGATTTTGAACTGGGCGAGGATGAAATGGCCGCCATGCAGACGCTCGTCAGGCCGAACAGCCGGATCGTCGATCCGCCTGGGCTGGCCCCAGCCTGGGATGCTTAGGAGACAATCGCCCAGGCGCGACGCGTGCCGGTCAGCTTCCGAGTTGAATGGTGCGCTCGAGGGCCGCGGCGAAGCCGTTGAGAGGGACAGTCACGACGATGGCCTGCCCGTTGCTGATGTTCTGCACGGCAACGGTGAGGATCTTGGCCCTGCTCATGGTTTCGGTCACGACCGTTGGAAAGGACACTGGAAGCAGGCAGCCTTGCGCTGTGCATGTCGAGAAGCGAGCCTGCTCCAGATCCTTGCCATCGAGCTTGAGGGTGGCACCGGCGTCGAGCTTCAGCCCAAACGGCAGCAGCATGTTGCCTTCGGCTTTGCCCTCCCTGGGAATCAGTTCGATGGCGAAGACTTGCTGGTTGGTCTCCTTGGAGAGCTGCGCCTGGCTCAGCGTGCAGAGCCTTGTGCCGTTGTCGACCAGACATTTGACGATCCAATCGCCGTAAGTCTCTGATATCGCGGAAGCGCCCTTGGGGAGTTGTACCGCCACTGCGGACGTCTGGCCCCGTGGACCGATCGGAATGGAGACGGCACCCCCATCGGCTTCCAACGTATTCGGAGCCCGAGCGGCTTGCGCTGAACCGAAGATAGCAATGAGGGCGAGAGCTGCGATCGCTCGAAGATAGCTCTCTGCTGCGTTGGCTTTGACCATGCACCGACCCCGTCTCATCACGCCCGCATCCAATTTTTTCTCTTTACGTGGGCAAACTTCCCACGTAGATGGGACATGTGTACTTGGAGAGCTTCAAACATGCAAGAGATTATCGCCGCCGGTGTGATTGTTGCGATTGTTGCATTCTGCGGCGGGTACTTTTGGGCAGTGGCTCGCGGCGCCAAGACCGCAAGCAAGCAGCAGCGGAGATGATCAGTCCGTAGGATGGGTGGAGCGAAGCGTCCCGAAGAACTTGCGCACCTCGCCGACGAACAGCTCCGGCTGTTCGAACGCGGAGAAATGCCCGCCCTTCGGCATTTCGCTCCAGTGCCTTATGTCGGTGTAGCTCGCCTCCATCCACTTGCGCACCGGGGTGACGATCTCCTTGGGAAACACGCTAACGCCGGTCGGAACCGTGACCTTGTGCACGGTCCGCTTGTTCGGCCCAAAGCTTTCCCAATAGAGCCGCGCCGACGACGCGGCTGTCGCCGTGACCCAGTACAGCATGACGTTGTCGAGCAACTCGTCGCGGCTGAGGATGTTTTCGGGATGGCCGTCACAGTCGGTCCAGGCCCAGAATTTTTCCAGGATCCAGGCCGCCTGCCCGCTTGGTGAATCGGTCAGGCCGTAACCGAGCGTCTGCGGCCGGGTCGATTGCTGCTTGGAGTATCCGGAATCCCAATCGGCATAGTATTTGATGCCGTTGAGGGCGCGGGTCTCCTCCGGCGTCGGCTGTCCCTCGACATTGGGGCGAGTCGACATCGCGAGCGTGATGTGGATGCCGGCGCAGTGCGCGGCATCCTGGCCGCCGATTGCGGTCGTCACCGCCGAGCCCCAATCACCGCCCTGCGCGAAATACCCGCTGTAGCCGAGACGCTCCATCAACACGGCCCAGGCCTTGGCGATGCGGTCGACGCCCCAGCCGGTCGTGGTCGGCTTGGAGGAGAATCCAAACCCTGGCAGCGATGGGCACACCACGTGGAAAGCATCCGCCGCGCTGCCGCCATGCGCCGTCGGGTCGGTCAGCGGCTCGATCACCTTGTGGAATTCGACCACCGACCCCGGCCAGCCATGGGTGATGATCATCGGCACGGCGTTCGGATGCTTTGAGCGGACATGGATGAAATGGATGTCGAGCCCGTCGATCTCGGTCGTGAACTGGTTGAAGCGATTGAGCCGCGCCTCGCGCGCGCGCCAGTCATACTCCTCGGCCCAGGTCCGGCAGACATCCTTGATCCATGTCAGCGGCGCGCCCTGGCTCCAGTCGGAGACCAGCTCGGCCTCGGGCCAGCGCGTCCGGCGCAGCCGGGTGCGGAGGTCCTCGAGCACGTCGTCATCGACGGAAATGCGAAACGGATTGATGGCGGCGGTCATGGCGTCTCCCCGGGGCTGGACTCTCCCGAAAGATAGGCGCGATGACACTATTTGCCGAGGGCCGTTTCCAGGAGAGCCTGGGCCTGCTTTGCGGCCTGGGCGAATGCCGGCTGCTCCGGCGCGTGCTGGACGAAGCAGCGCTTGAAGGCGCCGTCGGCCTGTTCGCGCAGATTGCCGAGCTTGTCATACGCCTTCTTGTCGATCTTCTTCTGGCGGAATTTCTCTTCGGCTTCTTCCGCCCGCTTGTTGATGTCGGCGCGAATTGTGGTGCATGCCGGAACCTGCACGGCAGGCGTGATCTCGCCATAGGCGACATAGACCTTGCCGTTGGCGAGCGCAGTCACGAACACCTCATCGGCCTTGTCAGGGGTCTCGTCCTGGGAGCGGCCGGCGAGGAAGCCATAGACCGATGCGACTGAGGCCGGCTTGGCGATCGGCAGCTCGTTGAAATTGATCACGGCGGCATCGGTCGAAATCGCCTGGGTGTAGAGGCCCTCGAACTTCAGCGCCGCATCGATCTGCTGCGGGACATTCTTGCTGCCCTTGTCCCACCACGCCTTGTGCTCGCGCAGCCAGCGTGTGAACAGGGATTCGGTGGTGACAACGATATGGGCCTTTGGCTCGACAAAGCTGCCATCGGGGCGCTTGTCGCCGATCTTGCCACCGTCGAGGCCGGCGTCGGCATCGAAGCGCAGGCCGTCCAGCATGCCGAACCCCTGATCGCCCTTATATAGAGTGTCGAGGTTGATCTGGGCCGGCGCAAAGCCTGCGCGCGCGGGCTCGGCCAGCATGGCGGCCATTTGCGCCTTGAGGTCTTCGCGCGCCCCGGCCTCCGCCTTGTCGGCGGCGTCATCGACCTTCAGCTTGGCGAATTTGGCGATCGCTGCGTCGCGCGTGGCAATATAGCGGTCTTCCGGCGACGCGGCATTGGCGTGCGAAAGGATCAGGATCGGGGAAAGGACGAGGGCAAGGCGGACAATAAAATGCATGCCCTGTGGTCGCCCGCAGGGCATGCAAGGTTCAAAGGTCACGAGGGTACTTTCAAGTCATCTCGTGCCGGCAGCAGCAGCCGGCACGGGATTTCGTCATGGCAGCCAAGTCAGGCCGCCTTGATCAGGCCGCTTTGGCCTTTGCCACGTGGGTGGCGATCGCATCCATCAGCGGCGGCGACAGGCAATCAAAGGGCTCGAGCCCGAGTTCTTTCAGGCGCGACCTGATCCCGGCCATATCGGCCGGCTTGACGCCGGACTCGATCACCGACGACACGAAGGCCGCAAAGCCCGGAGCAGCCGAGCCTGATTCCTGGAACAGCTCGGGATGGACGAAGTCGAGGCCGTAGAACGGATGGCCCTTGTTCTCGATCCGGCCGTACATATGGGTGCCGCAGCCCTTGCAGGCGTGGCGCTGGATTGCCGCCGAGGCATCGATGATGTGCAGCTTGTCGCCGTTCTCGAGAACGGTGACGTTCTCGCGCGGCACGACCGCGACCACCGAGAAGTCTGCGCCGGCGGGCTTCCAGCACTTGGTGCAGCCGCAGGCGTGGTTGTGGGCGACGTCGCCCTTGATCCCGACCTTGACCTTCTTGTCCGCGCATTTGCAGACCAGGGTTCCGCCGGCGAAGTGGCCCGAGCCCTGTTTGACGCCGTTGTCGACCGATGGGTGGATATGAACAGTCATTAGCTATCCTCCTACTGCTTGCTGTTTTGATTTCAGAACACGACGACCGAGCGGATCGATTTGCCCTCATGCATCAGGTCAAATCCCTTGTTGATCTCTTCGAGCTTCAGCACGTGGGTGATCATCGGATCGATCTGGATCTTTCCGTTCATGTACCAGTCGACAATCTTCGGCACGTCGGTGCGACCGCGCGCGCCGCCGAACGCGGTGCCCTTCCAGACCCGGCCGGTCACAAGCTGGAACGGCCGCGTCGCGATCTCCTTGCCGGATTCCGCAACACCGATCACCACGGAGACGCCCCAGCCGCGGTGGCAGGCTTCCAGTGCCTGGCGCATCACGGTGGTGTTGCCGGTGCAGTCGAAGGTGTAGTCGGCGCCGCCATCGGTCAGGCCAACCAGATGCTGGACGATATCGCCCTCCACCTTCTTCGGGTTGACGAAATGCGTCATGCCGAACTGGCGGCCCCAGGCGTCCTTGGAATCATTGATATCGACGCCGATGATCTTGTCGGCGCCGACCATCCTGGCGCCCTGAATCACGTTGAGGCCGATGCCGCCGAGGCCGAACACCACAACGTTGGAGCCCGGCGTCACCTTGGCGGTGTTGACCACAGCGCCGACGCCGGTGGTCACGCCGCAGCCGATGTAGCAGCTCTTGTCGAACGGCGCGTCCTCACGGATCTTCGCCACCGCGATCTCCGGCAACACGGTGAAGTTCGAGAATGTCGAGCAGCCCATATAGTGGAAAACGGTCTCGCCCTTGTACTTGAAGCGCGAGGTACCGTCCGGCATTACGCCCTTGCCCTGCGTGGCGCGGATCGCCGTGCAGAGATTGGTCTTCTGGCTCAGGCAGCTTTTGCACTGGCGGCATTCGGGCGTGTAGAGCGGGATCACATGATCGCCCGGCTTGACCGAAATGACGCCGGCGCCGACTTCACGCACGATGCCCGCGCCCTCGTGGCCGAGGATCGAGGGAAAGATGCCTTCGCTGTCGAAGCCGTCGAGCGTGTAGGCATCGGTGTGACAGATACCCGTCGCCTTGATCTCGACCAGGACCTCGCCGGCCTTGGGCCCTTCCAGGTCAAGCTCGACAATCTCAAGCGGCTTCTTGGCCGCAAAGGCGACGGCGGCGCGTGTCTTCATCGAAGTCTCTCCAAACCGTAAAACATGTCGTTATTCGCACCCGATCCGGATCCATATCCAGATCCCGCGTTCAGTGTCCCATGCACGAACTTTCCGCCTTGGTATAGGCCTCAGATTTGTCTTCATGCTTCGCCGGACGCACGCGCGCGACCGCATCATTGGAGCGGGCTCGCAGATAGATGTAGAGGTCGTCCATGTAGCAGGCGACGTTCGGATTGTCGCCGAACGCCGGCATCACGTTCTCCTGCGACGTACTGACGTTTTTGCGCCCGCTGGCGACCACGCCGATGAAGTCGGCATAGTTCATGGTCTTGAGCGAGTCCTTCAGTGCCGGCGCGTAGCTCGAACCCATTCCGTCGGGCCCGTGGCAGACGTGGCATTCCGAGTGGTAACGGCGATAACCGGAATAGGTGTACCAGTCCACGGTACCGTCAGCCGTGACCTTGTAGGTCGGGTTGCCGTCCTTATCGAGATATTTGCCGTCCTCGGATGTGACCGCGGTCGGGTCGCCCGGAGCTTCGGCGGAAGCAATTCCTCCCGTTACCGCAAGCAGGATCGCGGCAGTCACCAACCAGATGATACGCAAGAGCTTGTCCTTTGGGATTCGGTAGCAGGCGAACCGGCGCATGGATGGTCTATTGGTCCATGCGCCGGAACGAGGTTGGATCAGCTCACTGCGGCAGCTGGAACACGGTGAGTGTTCCACCGAGCGCGGTGTAGTTGCTGAGCGCTGCATAGCCACCGACGGCGCCGAGGCCGGCGGTCGGATCGGTCAGGCCGGCTGCGAGGCCGATACCGGCCCAGCCACCAACGCCGGAGAGCACGGCCACGAACTGCTTGCCGTCATGCTCATAGGTGTTGACGTTGCCGATGATGCCGGATGGGGTCTTGAACTTGTAGAGCTCCTTGCCCGTCTTGGCATCGACTGCCTTGAGGTAGCCTTCCAGCGTGCCGTAGAACACCACGCCACCGGCGGTCGCGAGTGCACCCGACCAGACCGAGAACTGCTCTTGGTTGGACCAGGCGATCTTGCCGGTCTTGCCGTCCCAGGCGATGAAGTTGCCCATGTTGGTCTCACCGGGAGGCGGATACATCGACAGCGTCGCGCCGACATAGGGCTGACCTGCGGTGTAGCTCACCTTGAACGGCTCGTAGTCCATGCAGACATGGTTGGTCGGCACGTAGAACAGCTGAGTATCCGGCGAGTAGGCTGCCGGTTGCTCATCCTTCGAGCCGAGCGCGGCCGGGCAGATGCCCTTGACGTTGTGGTCTTCGCCACCCTTGTCGGTCGACGCGGTGTCGAGAACCTTTGGCCGGCCATAGGTCGGCGAGCCCTTGTTCATGTCGACGCCGGAGGTCCAGTTGACCTTCGGATCGTACTTTTCTGCGACCAGCAGTTCGCCGGAGGCGCGGTCGAGCGTATAGCCGAGCCCGTTGCGGTCGAAATGGGTCAGCAGCTTGCGCGGCGTGCCGCCGATGCTCTGATCGCTGAGGATCATTTCGTTGACGCCGTCATAGTCCCATTCGTCGTGGGGCGTCATCTGGTAGACCCACTTGGCAACGCCGGTGTCCGGATTGCGGGCCCAGACGGTCATCGACCATTTGTTGTCGCCGGGACGCTGTTTCGGATTCCAGGTCGATGGATTGCCCGAGCCGTAATACACGAGGTTCAGTTCGGGATCGTAGGAGATCCAGCCCCAGGTGGCGCCGCCGCCGATCTTCCATTGATCGCCCTGCCAGGTCTTCAAGCTCGAATCCTTGCCGATCGGCTTGCCGAGCTCGGTGGTCTTGTCGTCGACCAGGATCTGGTCGTCAGGTCCTTCCGAGAAGCCACGCCAGACCTGCTTGCCGGTCTTGATGTCATAGGCGGTCAAGTGAGCTTGCACGCCGAACTCACCGCCGGAGATGCCGATCAGGACCTTGTCCTTGACCACGAGCGGCGCCGAGGTACCGGTCGCGCCCTTGGCGGGATCACCGTCCTTCACCGACCACACGACCTGGCCGGTCTTGGCATCGAGCGCAACCAGCGTGGTGTCGGCCTGATGCAGGAAGATCTTGCCGTCGCCATAGGCGACGCCGCGATTCACGGTATCGCAACACATCACCGGAATGACGTTCGGGTCCTGCTTGGGCTCGTACTTCCAGACGATCTGGTTGTCCTTGGAAAGGTCAAGAGCATAGACCTTGTTCGGGAACGGGGTGGAGAGATACATCATGTTGCCGATGACGAGCGGTCCACCTTCGTGGCCGCGCAGCACGCCGGTCGAAAACGTCCAGGCAACCTGCAACTTTCCGACATTCGAGGCGTTGATCTGATTCAGCTTCGAATAACGCGTGTTGGCGTAGTCACCAGCCGGCATCACCCAGTCCTTCGGGTTCTGCGCCATCTTGTGGAGTTCGTCGTTGGCATTGGCGGCTCCGGCGGCAAATGCCGCTATGACGCCAAGACTGGTCGCGTAAAGCAACTTGCGCATCGTGGATTCCTCCCAGTGTTAAGAGCTCAGGGTTTCCGTCGAAACGGCCCATTTCTTCGATTTTCGTTCCCTATGCGTAGCCTGATCGGTGCTGCACGACTTGCCCAAGAGCGAACAGCCGCTTGCTTGAAAGCGAAACTTCATCAATTTTTTGGGCTGCGCCTGAAATCGCGAGAAGGCTGTTTCATGTTGCAGAGCATCAATCGGCGATCTGCAATGTTCCATCGCCCAATCTCGCGCGTTCCAAGGTTGCGCTTGACGACGCCAGAACTAAGTCGGAGGATTGCCCGACAATGACCGGGAGGAATCCCGCCGACCCCCTCAACGTCTGCAAAAAGAGGGAAAAGGTGCGGCTCACGGGCCAGGTCTCGCGCGAAGAGCAGTCACGTTTGGGGATCGAATCGGTGGCTGGAAAAATGTCCGATACTGTCCATTCGCTCAACACGACAGGATTGACGCCGAAGCGTCAGATCCAACGCTGGTCGGACGCGCTGACCGATTTGTGCGGTCAGTTCGACGTCGACGCGCTGGAAGGATCCTCGTTCGAGGGGCGGATCAACTATACGAGCGTGTCGCGGCTCAAACTGTGCCAGATCGAGGCAAGCCAGCATCGGATCGCGCACACCGTCTCGCGGATCAGGTTGAGCGAGCACCCCTACATCAAGATCCTGTTCCAGACCTACGGCGTCTCGCATTTCGAGCAGGAAGGCCGTCACTTCGACATCGTGCCGGGCGATTGCTTTGCCTACGATGTGTCCTGCCCGCACACCATCATCAGCCCGGCGCTGACCCGCCATGAGGTCGTCATCGTTCCCAAGGACCTCCTGAAGGAACGTGGCTTCCAGCTTTCCAAGATGGCGCCCTGCAAACTGTCGGCGCGCAACGGCACCGGCCGCATCGCCTATGATTTCGTGCACGCGGCCTTCGGTGAGGCGACCAAGCTGTCTCCCCTGAATGCCGTCGGCGTCGCCGATTCGCTGATCGACCTGCTGCTGCTGCCGCTGCGCGAGACCGGTGCGATGCTCGATCGCGGCAGCGCCGAGGCGACCTATGTCCGGGCCCAGGGCTTCATCCGGGAGCATCTGCGCGACCCCGATCTCTGTATCGACCGCATTTCCGCGGCGCTCGGCTGCTCGAAGCGCTATCTGCACATGCTGTTCAGCGACCGCGGCATGACGGTCAGCGACTACATCTGGCGGGCCCGGCTGCAGCACTGCCGGCAGGAACTGGAAACCCAGAACGGCAAGACGATCACGGACGTCGCATTCTCGTGGGGCTTCTCCAGCTCCTCGCATTTCAGCCGTGTGTTCCGGAAATATTTTGGCATTGCGCCCTCATCAGTCAACAAGGGCCACCACGGCGGCATGCCGGTAGAGGTAGTGCTGGAATAGCAGTCTCGCCCGGCGTGGGCGTACGCCGACCGACATCCCCCGTCATGCTGTCCAGCCTCAAGGAATGGGCGCGTAACCTCAAACGGGACAGCTACGCGCTCTATCTCGCGTCACGCGATCCTCGCGTTCCCTGGTACGCCAAGGCGCTTGCCGTCGCGATCGCGGCCTATGCGCTCTCGCCGATCGACCTGATTCCGGATTTCATCCCCGTGATCGGTTATCTCGATGACCTGATCCTGCTGCCGCTCGGCATCTGGCTTGCGGTTTCGCTCGTCCCGCCTGACGTGATGGCCGAATGCCGCATCCGCGCAAGCGTGACCCTGCAGCGCCCGGCAAGCCGGGCCGGAATGATCGCGATCATCCTGCTCTGGATCGCGGGCGCGTTCGCGCTGGCATGGGCAATCAGCGCCTACTGGCCGCGCTAGACCTAGAACGTCGCCTTCATGCCGGCGTAGAACGCACGCGGCCGGGCCGGGTTGAGCGTACGCGGGTCGGAGAAGGCCTGCCCGGTGTTGAAGTTCGGCAGTGCATCCGTCTCGAAGAAGGTGCCAGAGGTCGAATAGCGATTGTCGAAGATGTTATCGACGCGACCGAAGACCTGGTACGTCTTGTTGATCTGATATGAGGCGTGCGCGTTGAACACTGCGTAGGACGGTAGCTTCGGAAACTGGTTGGAATCGTCGCCGTAGAAATATTGACTGCTGACCCACAGCGCATCGCCGCCGACCTTGAATGCGTCGGTCACAGCATAGTCGAAGCCGGCCTTGACGCGGTGGCGGGGAACGCCGGGAATCTGGTTGCCGGGCGAGATCTGGATGTTGCCGTTGGCGTCGGCGAACGGGCTGTTCGAGCCGACCGTGAGCGAATTCAGGAAACGCGCATCGATGAAGGCGTAGCTGGCGTAGACTTGCAGCGCTGACGATTTCAGGTTGACCTCGGCCTCGATGCCCTGCCGACGGGTGGCGCCGACGTTCTGGAAGTAGCCAAAGCCCTGCAGCACCGGGCTTGCGATGGCCAGGATGTCGTCGGTGTTCTTGGCGCGGAATCCGCCGAGCTTCCAGCTCAGCGTCCCGATGTTGAGATCCCTGGTCCCGCGCAATCCCGCCTCGATGGTGTGCGACACGACCTGCTTGAGGTCTGGGTCGGAGACCAGGAAGGTCGCAATCGTGCAGGGGTTCGCAGGATCTGCGCAGCTCAATTCGAGCGGCGTCGGAGCGCGGTTGGCTTCCGAATAGCCGGCATAGAAGGTCAGGTCGCGCGTGATCTTGTAGGTGCCGCCGATGACTGGATTGAATCGATCGTAATTGTGGATGCCGTTGAGTGCAGTCCCGAGTTGATCCTCAAGCGTGACGTTAGCCGTGTTGAACCGGCCGCCACCGGTAATCGAAAACCTGTCGGTGATGTCGAACGTGTCGAGCGCATAGATGCCGAAATACTGATTGGTAGTCCGCAGCGACACCGGTCCGTCCGTCACGGGCGAGCCGGAGGGCCCGAGAAAGATGCCGCTGCCATTCAGCGCGTAGTTGGGGCTGAAGGTCCCGAGTTCGGCGCTGGCATTGAACCAGGTCACGCTGGTATCGAGGCTGGTACCGATGGTGAAGTGATTGTTGTGCCCGAACAGCTTGTCGTCGTTGGTCGCCTGCAGCGAGAAGCCCGCCGTCGTCGACCTTGTCGAGGTTCGGTCGTTCTCACCCAGGAACGCGCCGGAAGGGAACGGATTGCTGAGTTGGGCGCCGTTCAAGCCGTAGGCTGGCGTCGAGTCGTCACCGAAGCACAACATCGTCGGATCGGCGCAAGGCTGCGTGCCGGTCGGGTTGCCATCCTGCGTGTCCTGCTTGAAGAAGCGCAGATGCGCTGATCCCTCGATGGTCCAGGTCGGGGTCGCCTCGACCTTGCCGGTCAGATTGAAATAGCCGACCTGATTGTGTGACGTCTGCGGTGTGGTGTAGGTCGCGCCCCAATATTGCTGCAGCAGTTCCGCCGGGACGGCGGCCGCGGCGCCGAACTTGTTGTCGGCCACGCCCATATTGAGATGGAACTCGTTGCCGTCGTGCCGGTAGGCGACGTCACCGTAGAACCGGCGGACGTCGGACTGCGAGAAGTTGCGGAAGCCGTCGTCATGGATGCCCTCGAGCGCGCCGTAGACGGCGTAATTGTCGATCTGCTTGCCCCACTGCGCCGAGCCTTGGATACGGCCGAACGACCCTCCCATCAGGCTGAGCTCGGCGCCGTGATAGTTGAAGCCATCCTTCATCTGGATATCGACCGCGCCGCCGAGCGCATTCAACCCAAAGGCGGGATTGTTGGTGATGACGGTGACCGACTTGATCGCCGCGGTCGGGATCAGGTCCCAGTTGACGACGTCGCCGAACGCTTCGTTGATGCGCACGCCGTTCTGGTAGACCGCGAGCCCTTGCGGCGTGCCCGACACCGGCGAGGCAACGAAACCGCGGAACTCCAGGTTCGGCTGAAACGGATTGCCGGCGATATCACTGACGTTGACCGAGGGCACACTCTGCTGCAAAGCGTCGGTGATGTTGGGTGAACCGGTTCGCTCGATTTGCCTGGTATCGACGACGTTGACGCTGGCGGGAACCTTGTCCGCATCGATCGCTGATGATGACTCGGGCGAGGATGCGGGCGTTGTCGCAATATAGACCCTCGGCCGGGGACGAACGACGCGGGTCGCCTCTGAACGCCCCCGCTTCACGCCATTACCGGGAGCCGTCACCTCGACCGGCGGCAGAGTTTCAATCCGCTCCGGCCCGCTTTGGGCAAAAGCAGCTTCGTTGCCAACCACCATGCCCATCGCAATTGACGCGACCACCACAAACCGCACGCCGCCCATCCATCCCACCCGTTGCAGCCCGGCCTTATTGATCCCCACCGGTTCTTGCAGCGATACTAGTGAGCAGAGCGAGAGCTGCGCTACCTTTAATTGTTCCCGAAAGATTCGGGAAAAAATCCCGATCGAAGTCGGCGATCCGGTTCCCTTAGGGTTGTGCGGCCTTGGGAACGAGCGCCTCGACCGTCACGCCGTCGTCACCGGAATTGATGTTGAGCGTCCCGCCCAGCGCGAGGATTCGTTCGCGCATGCCGGTCAAACCAAGTCCGAGCTTGTGGTCGGGCCGCAGGCCACGTCCATTGTCGCTGACGCGCACCAGAGCGCAACCCCGGCTGCCATAGATGCCGGTCTGCCGTTCCGCAGCGTCGATCGAAATATTGACCGCGGTTGCTTCGGCGTGCCGGAAAACATTGGTAAGCGCCTCCTGGACGATACGGTAGATCGTGAGGTCAGCGGTCTCGCCGGTGTCGCCGAGCGCGTTCGAAATGCTGGTTTTAATTTCCACATCGGGATGCGTCTCGCTCCACATTCGTACCAACGCGCCGAGCGCTTCGCGAAGTCCCAGTTCAGCGAGACCGACCGGCCGCAATCGCTCGAGGATCCGACGGGTGAATTGCTGGAGCGCGTTGACCTGTTCGAGGATTGCGTTGCCGTGCTTGCGGAATGCGACCGGATCAGACTTGTCGGCCTCCGACAGCCGCGTCAAGGCACCGGCATGCGCGCGCAGCGCAAACAGATAGGGTCCGAACTCGTCATGCAGTTCGCGCGCGATTTCCTTGCGCTCCGAATCCTGCAGCGAGACCGCGCGCTCGGCGAGCAGACGTTTGCCCTCCACCGCCTCGCCCAGGGTTGCCGCGAGATGGTTCAGTTTGGCACAGATCGCGGCCAGTTCAGGCGATCCGCCGGGTTCGACGCGCACATCGTAAAACCCGGCCTCGATGTTGGTCATGGCCTCCGACAACGCCTGCAGCGGCGCAAGCGCGCGACCGACGACCAGCATGGTCACCAGCAACAGCGCAATCGCGATCGCCGAGCCGACTTCGAGCTGGGTGACGATGCCGTCCCAGATCTCGGCCATTTCATCGTCGGGATGCGAGGTGATGAGCAGCGATTGCGACTTGCCGTGAACGGAAATCGGCACCCGCACCGAGGTCTGCTCGGGATGCACCAGCGCGACGAACCATGCCGGCGGGGCGCGCAGGTCGCCCTCTTCCTCCGGACGCTCGCGCGTCTTGCCAGCCGCATCCCCCTCCCGTGTGATGCTGACATGACGCAGCCGGCTGAGATCGTCGACGATCTGATCGAGCTGCGCGTCGGGATCCGGCGCCACGTTGAGACCGGCAACGATCGTCTCGACGAATTCACGTGCCAGCCGGATCACGCTCTGGTCTTCGGCCTGGACGCGGGGGCCCGCTTCAAGCACAAGCCGCGCGATGTTGATGCCCAGCCCGAGCATCAATATCAGCGCCAGCAGCAGGTTGATCCGCCCGCGCAAGGATAGTTTTCGCCACATTGCCTTGCCCCCGACCGTGAGGTCCTCCTCCCAGAGGATCGTTGACAGCCAAACTTGCCCGGCTATCTAATCGCAGCCTACTGCAATCCTGCAAAGCAGGTCGATGGGACAACGCTATGCGCATTCTGATCGTTGATGACCACCCCATCGTGGCGTCGGGTTGCCGCACGATATTCGCCGACGATCCCGAGATCGCCTTGCTCGAGGCGCCGGATGCCGAGAGCGGCGAGCGGGCTTTCGTTGCCGAAAAGCCCGACATCTGCGTGATCGACATCAACCTGCCGACCGTTTCGGGCTTCGAGCTGGCACGTCGCATCCTGGTGCGCGATGCGGACGCACGCATCATCATGTTCAGCATGAACGACGATCCGGTGTTTGCCGCCCGCGCCATCGACATCGGCGCCAAGGGGTACGTCTCCAAGACCGGCGACCCCAATGATCTGGCGGAAGCGGTCCGCGAGGTCGGCAATGGCGGTGTCTACCTGCCGCCCGCGATCGCGCGCAGCGTCGCCTTCGCGCGGCCGACTTTCGCGCAAAATCCACTGTCGAAGCTGACGTCGCGCGAGATGGAAATCCTGCGACTGCTCAGTTCCGGCAAGAGCCTGTCGGAGATCGCCTGGCTGGTGCATTCTTCGTACAAGACGGTCGCCAACACGTCCTCGATCATGCGGCAAAAGCTCGGCGTGCGCTCGTCGGCAGAGCTCGTGCGATTGGCGATCGAGAGTGGCGTCGCCTGAAGCTGCGCTCCTACCAAGGAACATGACGATGCAGACGGTTTCCCAGAACAAATCTCATGGCGGCACGCAAGGCGTGTACCGGCATCCCAGCCGCGAGACCAAGACCGACATGACTTTCTCGGTCTTTGTCCCGGACCATTCGGCCGGCGCAAAGCTGCCGGTGGTCACCTATCTGTCGGGCCTGACCTGCACCCATGCCAATGTCACCGACAAAGGCGAGTTCCGAGCGGCATGTGCCGAGCTTGGCCTGATCTTTGTCGCCCCCGACACCAGCCCACGCGGCGAAGGCGTCCCCGGTGATCCCGCGAATGCGTATGATTTCGGGCTTGGGGCGGGCTTCTATGTCGATGCGACCGAGGATCCGTTTGCGCGCAACTACCGCATGTGGAGCTATGTCACCGAGGAGTTGCCGCAGCTGATCGCCGAGCAATTTCCCGTCGATGCCAAACGGCAATCGATCCTCGGCCATTCGATGGGCGGCCACGGCGCGCTGACGGTGGCGCTGCGCCATCCCGATCGCTATCGCGCGGCGAGCGCCTTTGCGCCGATCGTGGCGCCTTCGCAGGTGCCATGGGGCAACAAGGCGCTGGGCGGTTATCTCGGCGGCAACAAGACTACATGGCGAAAGCACGATGCGGTCGCGCTGATCGAGGATGGCGCGCGATTCTCTGAGCTGCTCGTCGATTATGGCGACGCCGACCAGTTCCTCACCGAGCAGCTTCGGCCCGAGCTGCTGAAGGCCGCTTGCGAGAAGGCCAATATCCCCCTCACCTTGCGGCGCCAACCGGGCTACGATCACAGCTACTACTTCATCTCGACCTTCATGGCCGATCATCTGCGCTGGCATGCCGCGCGTTTGAGGGGTTGATCGTTTCCCCTATTTCGCCTGCGGCGCGCCGTAGCCCGGCGCGAGCAGGCGATTGCGAACGAGATAGTCGATCGCACGCGACCAGGATTCATCGGTGTTGCCCCGCATGTCGACACTCATGGCGGCGAGCAATTGTCCCGTCGGCACGTCGCGCAGATAGAGATTGACGTTGAGGATAAGGTTGGAAACCTTCTGCACCACGCCGGTGATCGAGACATCGGCGCCGAGCTCACGAGCCAGCTTCACATCGCATCCGCCGCAGGCCTGAAGATTGCTGCCGTGCGCCGCAGCATTCACAGGCGCGATGTCGAGCAGGCGGAACTTGCCAGAGTCCGCCAGCTCCTTGCGCACCTGATCAGCGATGCGGTCGAGTCGTGCCTGCTCGTCGCTCCGCGGTCCGTTCACTTCTCCCTGCAGGCTGGTGTCGATCAACTCGAAATCGAACACCGCGATCTTCGGCGGTTCGGCATGCGCCGCCGCCGATATCACGAGCATGGGTATGACCAGGATGAACCACGATCTCATGATTGTGAACCAATCGAAATTTGTGACCTCGCAACGACCAAAGGCAGGGGTTGCAAGCTAGGACAATTCGGTCATGTTGCAAATCAAGAGAAAAACGTGACGGGAGGATTTATGTTCCGGTGGCTGATCGGCACGATCGCGCTCAGCATGATGGCAACTCAGGCGCTTGCGGCCGATCCGGTCGAGATCCATGTCGGCTATCTCGGCCATGCCGGCATCAAATCAACGCTCTCGCTGGTCGAACAGCCTGCCGACAATGACGGCATCGCCGGCGCGCGCCTTGCGATCGAGGACAACAATACGACCGGAAAATTTCTCAATCAGCGCTTTATTCTCGATGAAATCAGGGTCAAGGACAGCGACGACGTCGCCAAGGCCGCGACCGATCTCGCCGGTCACGACGACTATATCATCACTGATCTGCCGGCCGACGCCCTGCTCAAGGTCGCCGACGCGTTGCGTGATCGCGGCACCGTGCTCTTGAACGCGGGCGCGATCGACGACCGGCTGCGCGAGCAGGATTGTCGCGCCAATGTCATCCATGTCGCCCCGACCCGCACCATGCTGGCGGATGCGCTCGCCCAATATCTGGTGTGGAAGCAGTGGAAGCGCTGGCTGCTGGTCTCGGGCTCGCATGATCAGGACAAGCTTTACGCCGATGCGCTGCGCCGCGCCGCGACACGCTTCGGCGCCAAGATCGTCCAGGAGCGCACCTTCGAGGACACCGGCGGCGCGCGCCGCACCGACTCTGGCGTGACGCTGATCCAGCGTCAGATGCCGGTGTTCACGCAGCAGGCGCCGGCCTATGACGTCCTCGTCGCCGCCGACGAGAGCGAGGTGTTTGCGGACTATCTGCCCTACCGGACCTGGGATCCGCGGCCGGTAGCCGGCTCGGCGGGCCTGGTGCCGACGAGCTGGAGCGCGGCCCATGATCAATGGGGCGCAGTGCAGATCCAGAACCGCTTCATGAAGCTGAACATGCGGCACATGACCGCGCTCGACATGCAGGCCTGGACCGCGGCGCGCATGATCGGGGAGGCAACCGCGCGCACCAATTCCGGCGACCCGAAGAAGGTCACGGCCTTCCTCAAGGGGCCGGATTTCTCGGTTGCCGCGTTCAAAGGCACGCGGCTGACCTTAAGGGACTGGAATTGGCAGCTCCGCCAGCCGATCCTTCTGGCCGACGGGCGCATGGTCGTCTCGGTCTCGCCGCAGGAAGGCTTCCTGCACCAGGTCTCCGAGCTCGATACGCTCGGTGTTGACCGGCCCGAGACGAAGTGCAAGCTGCAGTGAGGGAGATATAACGCATGTGGCGCTGCTGTCTGTTGACCGGGATGTTCGCCTGGCTTGCCGCCGCCGCGCCGGCGTCCGCATTCGTTGCCTACGTCTCCAACGAGAAGGGCAACACTGTTACGGTGATCGACACCGACAGCTGGACGGTGACAAAAACCATCAAGGTCGGCCAGCGGCCGCGCGGCATCGAATTCTCGCGCGACGGCAAGTTCGTGATGGTCGCGGTCGGCGACGACGACACGATCCAGATGATCGATACCAAGACTCAGGAGATCGTCGACACCCTGCCCTCCGGCCCCGACCCTGAACTGTTCACCCAGGATGCCGCCGGTAAGACCATGTATGTCGCCAACGAGAACGACAACACGGTCACGGTGATCGACCTCGAGAAGCGCGCCCGGCTCGGCGACATCCAGGTCGGTGTCGAACCGGAAGGCATGGCCGTCAGCCCCGACGGCAGGATCCTGATCAACACGTCCGAGACCACCAGCATGGCGCACTTCATCGACACCGCGACGCGCCAGATCGTGGCCAATGTGCTGGTCGACTCGCGGCCGCGCTTCGCCGCTTTCAAGCGTGACGGCTCCGAATTGTGGGTCTCCTCCGAGATCGGCGGCACGGTGTCGATCGTCGATCCCGTCAAACACGAGGTGACGGGCAAGGTCACTTTCGAGATTCCCGGCTTGCGCAGCGAGGCGATCCAGCCCGTCGGCATCGGCATGACCAAGGACGGCAAGACCGCGTTCGTCGCGCTCGGCCCGGCCAACCGCGTCGCGGTCGTCGATGGCGCCACCCACAAGGTCACCAAATATCTGCTGGTGGGCCAGCGGGTCTGGCACATGGACTTCACCCCGGACGAGAAATATCTGCTGGTCACCAATGGCGTCTCCAACGACGTCTCGGTGATCGACGTCGCCGCCCAGAAGGTGATCAAGACCATTCAGGTCGGCGAGTTGCCCTGGGGAATCACGATCGCGCAGCCATGACAGCAACCGACGCGCACATCGCGAGCCAGCCTCTGCCGGACGCCGCCTCCGAACCAGGCGCAGCCGTGCAGCCCGCGCTGTCGATCGACCATGTCAGCCACAGCTATGGTCCGCGCCGTGCCCTGATCGACATCAATTTCACCGTCGCGCCGGCCAGTTTCACCGCGCTGCTTGGCCTCAACGGCGCCGGAAAGAGCACGCTGTTCTCGCTGGTGACGCGGCTGTTCGGCATCCAGACCGGCCGGATCGGCATCTTCGGCCACGACATCAGCCGCACGCCGGGCGATGCGCTGCGACTCCTGGGCGTGGTGTTCCAGCCGCGAACGATCGACCTCGATCTCTCGCTGACGCAGAACCTGCTCTATCACGCCGCGCTGCACGGGATCTCGCGGCGCGAGGCGCGATTGCGCAGTGCCGAGGTGCTTGATCGTATCGGCCTCACTGAACGCGCCGGCAACAAGGTGCGCGACCTCTCGGGCGGCCAGATGCGACGGCTCGAGATCGCCCGCGCGTTGCTGCACCGGCCGCGCCTGCTGCTGCTCGACGAGGCAACCGTCGGACTCGACGTCAAGGCGCGCGCCGACATCCTCGATCATGTCCGCCAACTCGTCACCGAGCAAGGCATCGGCGTACTCTGGGCGACGCATCTGTTCGACGAGATCATGCCTGATGACGATCTCGTCGTGCTGCATCAGGGCAAGATGCTGGCGCATGGCCAGGTGTCGCGTGTGATTGCCGATGCCGGCGCACAGGACGTCAACACCGCGTTCATGCGCCTGACCGGGACAACGACGCTGTCAGGGAGACCGCCGTCATGAGCGACTCGACCGTGTCCTCTGCGCGAACCGGCTTCTCGCTGTCGGAATACATCGTTTGCCTGAACGGCATCGTGTGGCGCGAGGCGCTGCGTTTCCTGCATCAGCGCGAACGCTTCATCTCGGCGCTGGTCAGGCCGCTGGTGTGGCTGTTTATTTTCGCCGCCGGCTTCCGTCAGGTGCTCGGCATCTCCATCATCCCGCCCTACGAGACCTACATCCCCTACGAGGTCTATATCGCGCCCGGCCTGATGGCGATGATCCAGCTCTTCAACGGCATGCAATCCTCGTTGTCGATGGTCTATGACCGCGAGATGGGCAACATGCGCACGCTGCTGGTGAGCCCACTGCCGCGCGGCTATTTGCTGTTCTGCAAGCTGCTCGCCGGCACCGCGGTCTCGCTGCTCCAGGTCTACGCGTTCCTGGTGATCGCATGGTTCTGGGACATCGCGCCGCCGACGATCGGCTATCTCACGGTGTTGCCCGCGCTGGTGCTGTCCGGCTTGATGCTCGGCGCGTTGGGCATGCTGATCTCGTCCGGAATCAAGCAACTCGAAAATTTCGCCGGCGTGATGAACTTTGTCATCTTCCCGATGTTCTTTGCATCGTCAGCGCTCTACCCGCTCTGGCGCGTGCAGGAAGGCAGCCCGATGCTGTATTATGTCTGCCTGTGCAATCCGTTCACCCATGCGGTGGAGCTGATCCGGTTCGCCTTGTATGGCAAGATGAACTGGGTTTCGCTCGCGGTGGTCGGCGGCTGCACGGTGGTCTTCATGATCGGCGCGATCATCGCTTACGATCCATCGCGCGGCCTGGTGCGCCGCGGGCCCGGCGGAGGCGAGGCATGAGCACAGCTTGGCGGATCAAAGATTGGCGGATCGGACTCGGCGCGCTGCTCGCCGTCATGTTGTCGGGCCAGACGGCGCTGGCTGCGGACCCGCGCTACCCGGACTGGCCATGCGCGCAGGCCAAGGTACCTGAGATCTCGCTCGCCGCGGTCTGGGCCGGGCCGCCACTGGACGACGCTGCGACCAAATGGAAGGGCGATCCGAAGATAAGCGCGCTCGCGGCAAGGCTTTCAGCGCGCCGCGTTCCGCTCGAAGAGGCGCAGAAGGAGATCACCGAATTCCTGTCGGGTTCGGCGGCCGACAAGGCCAATGCGGGAAAGCTGCTGTTTGCCGGCCTGTTCGATACGCTCAACGCGCAACGTGCATCGGTCATGAACGGGCTCGAGCGCGTGATGCGCAAGCAACGCGAGGCCGCGGACAAGGTCCGCTCCGATACGCTTGCGCTTCAGGCGCTGCAGGACGCCTCGCCGCCAGACCAGGCCAAAGTCGATGCGCTCGGCAATCAACTGGTCTGGGAGACGCGGATCTTCGAAGACCGCCGGCGCGTGGTCAAATTTGTCTGCGAGGTTCCAACGGCCATCGACCAGCGCCTGTTCGCACTCGGGCGCACGATCCAGCAAGAGATGGACTAACGCCTGCGGCAATGGAACCCGGACATCGGGAAGGTGTGGCTCGGACGGCGCTTCCTCGGAACCAACTGCGCCACCTGCTCGTTGTCTCCTACTATCTCTGAAATTGGGAGGCCTCGATGAGAGCAGCTAAGATCGCACTGACCAGCCTTGCGGCCGCAAGCCTGGTCATATCAGCGGCTTTTGCCCAGCAATCCATGTCAGGAATGGTCACCAAGATTGACCGATTGAATGGAACCGTCGCCATCCAGCAGATCCAAACCGGCACCGTCGGCGCGGCCGGCGGCGCAGTTCAGGAGTACAAGGTCCCGAAGGGGCAGTCGCTCGAAGAGTTGCACGCCGGCGACAAGGTGACGTTCACCACCACAGACAGCAGCGGCGGCAAGACGATCGACAAGCTTGAGCGACAGTAGCGGTTCGCAATTCGGGCGCGGACGCGGGGATCATTTCGCCTCGTCCGCGTGCGGCTCGGGCTCCGCGTTCGCAAGCGGCAGGTTGGCACGCTCCCAGCCGTCGGTTCCGTCGGGATACCACGCGACATTGCGATAGCCATAGGACAGAACGCGCTTGGCAGCGTTCCACGACATCCAGCAATTCTCCTGACAGTAGATCACGAGCAGCATCGCCTCGTTGCCGTTTGACGCGTGCGCCAACCCTTGCCGCAGATAGTCCTCTGTCGAAGCCGCCAGCTTGCCGTAGCCGGTATCGGGCAGCCAGGTACTGCCGGGGATATCAAGGCGCGGCTTGTCTCGCCACACCGTGCCAGTCGGCAGGTTTGCGGGCTTCGGCGCACGCGGCAGCACGTCGATGAACACGCCGGACTTGTCTCGCCAGATCGTCTCGGCCTCTGCGGTCGTGAGCACGCGCGCACCGGCCAATGTCGCGGGCACCGGCGAACGGTAATCCCCGCTGCGGTAATCCTCGGGCTCAGCGGGCCGGTCCTGTGCGCGGCCGGGCGCTGCAGCGACCAGCATCGCAGCAAGTACGGCTGCGAACAGCCTGATCATGGCGATTTGGTTGCGGTCTCCGCACCGAGCGGCCGGTCATTCTCGTCGAGCAGCGGAACACCGAAGTCGAGCAGGATCTTGTTGATCGCAGGCTGGTTCTCCTGGATCAGGCGATTGAGTTGCCGCTTCCAGTTCTGGTCGGCCCCGCGCACCCCCATGCCGATGCGATAGACGAGCTTCGGGCCCGTCGTCTCCTTGACCAGCGGCGTGACATGCAGCGGCGGATTGAATTTCTTGGCGTAAAAGCCCGCCATCGGCCCCCACAGGATGGCGACATCGATCTCGCCCTTGGTCAAGTCGGTGATCATCGCCTCCGCCGAGGAATCATAGCGCGTGTCGATCATCAGCGGATACGGCTTCGCATTCGCCATGAGACCTGCGATAGCCATGTTGGTCGCCGGCGGCGTTCCTGCGACGATGCCGATATGCTTGCCCTTCAGCCGCTCATCCTCCAGCGTCGCGACGTCGTCGAGCCCACTGCCCGGCTTGGTGACCATGGCATAGGCCGTGCGGTAATAGGGATTGGTGCCTTGCACGAGGTCATCGCCTTGCGGGAATCCCATGATCACGTCGCAGCGATGCGATCCGAGCGTCATCCGCACGAAGCCGGTCGCTTGCGGGAAATACATGTAGTCGAGCTTCTTCTGCAGCTTCTCGGCGAACAGTTCGCCGAGCTTGTTCTCGAAGCCCTCGCCCTTGTCGTTCGAAAACGGCAGGTTGCGCGGATCGGCGCAGACGCGCAGCACCTTGGGGTCGACGAGTTCGATCGACAATTCGCCGCTGTCGTTGACCTGCGCGCGCGCGACATCCCGCCCGGCGAGACAGGCAACGACACCGACCAGCGCCAACAGCATGGCGCGGCGTCCGACACTTTTCATCACGTGGTCTCCTCCAGATCCGATCGGTCGCCGCCAGCCATGGATTGCCCGGCGCACCATGACGTGCAACAGGAACAACCCTCGCGACAGCGTCGCGTTGCTTGCTGCAATGCAAACAGGAACGCGAGGCGATCAATCACGCAGGCCGGTGAAACTGGGGCGGAAACATGGCTCATGGCGTTTCGGTGATTGCACTGTTCCTGATGCTCGGGGCGTCGACCATAGCGCGGGCGCAAGAGCCGGAATTGCCTGTAAGCGAAGTCGCTCCCGGAATATTCGTGCACATCGGGGCGACCTCGCTGATGACGCGCGACAATGACGGCGCCATCGCCAATGTCGGATTCATCGTCGGCGACGCTGCGGTTGCGGTTATTGACACCGGCGGCAGCGTCCGCGAGGGGCGGCAATTGATGGCTTCCGTCCGCAGCCATACCGATAAGCCGATCCGCTACGTGATCAACACCCACGCCCATCCGGACCACAGCTTTGGCAATGCAGCTTTCGTCGGCGACGGAACCAGCTTCGTCGGCCACAAGAACCTGCCCCGCGCACTGGCCATGCGCGGGCAATTCTACCTCGACGGCTTTCGCCGCACGATGGGCGATACGCTGATCGATGAGGTGCGCATCATTCCGCCAACCGTGCTGGTCGCGGATACGCTGAAGCTCGACCTTGGCGGACGGATCCTCATGCTCAAGGCGTGGCCGCCGGCCCACAGCGACAATGATCTGACCGTGCTCGATGAGCGGACCAGTACCCTGTTCGCCGGCGACATGGTGTTTCTCAGCCATATTCCCGTGGTCGACGGCAGCCTCAAGGGCTGGCTGCGTGCGCTTGACGACCTCGCTGCGATTCCCGCGCAGCGTGTTGTTCCCGGTCACGGAGCCGTGAGCGAATGGCCCGCGGCGCTCGCCGGCGAACGACGTTATCTCGACACGCTGGCGGCGGATGTTCGCGCCCTGATCGCGAGCGGCAAGCCGATCACAGCGGCGGCCGAGCACGCGGCCGAGTCCGAACGGCCCCGCTGGGAGCTGTTCGACGACTACAACGCACGCAACGCAACTGCAGCATTTTCGGAAATGGAATGGGAATAACCGTTGCGGTGTCCTATAGTGAAGCTGCTGCATAGGATTTGCGACCATGCCTCGACATCGCATCAAGCTATTTTACGCCGCTGGTCTTCTTGCGATCGCGCTGGGCATGCATGCCGCGCGCGCCACGGAGGCCTATGACCCCTGGCCCGGCCTCGTCCAGGACATCTTCAACAACCGTCCGATGAACGATGGCAGCGACGTCATCGGCATCGAGATGCCGATGCGTGCGGAGGACGCCGCAATCGTCCCGGTGACGCTGCGCACAAAATTGTCACCCGGCGACGGCCGCCGCGTCGTGGCGATCACGCTGGTGATCGACCAGAACCCCGCGCCGATGGCCGCGAAGTTCGAACTAGGGCCGGACGCCAATGTCACGGAGATCTCGAGCCGCGTCCGCGTCAACAACTACACCGACGTGCACGCCGTCGCCGAACTCAGCGACGGCAAGCTCTATGTGACCAAGACCTATGTGAAGGCGTCCGGCGGCTGCTCGGCGCCGGCAGCCAAGAATGCCGAAGAAGCGAAAAACCGGATTGGCCAGATGCGCTACCGGCAATTCGCAAGGCCGGGCGAGGGTCCGGCGACCAGCATGCGCGAGGCCCAGATCATGGTCGGTCATCCGAACAATTCCGGCCTTCAGATGGACCAGCTCACCCAGCTCTACATTCCGGCCTTCTTCGTCGACAAATTGCAGATCTGGCAGGACGACAGCCTGGTGCTCGCGATCGAAGGCGGGATCTCCATCTCGGAAGATCCCAATATCCGCTTCACCTATGTTTCGAACGGTGCAAAACACGTCCGTGCCGAAGCCAGGGATACCGACGGGCACGTCTTCGCGCACGAATGGAAAGCCGATGATTCTGGGACCTGACGGCGGGGTGTAGCCGCTAGAAGCACCTGACTTCGGCTTCCGCCTGCGCCCGGCGCAAGTCATTGAGGGCGTTTGAAGCCTGCTCGGACGAGCGGAACTGACCGCCCAGATTTCCCTGCACCTGCGACATGCTCAAGACGGTTTCGGCCGTGACATAGCGCTCATAGGGGACCAGCGACGCCACGACATCGATCGAACAGGAGCATTGCTCGATCGCCTGCCGGCTCTCGCCATTGGCCTTCATGCAACCGAACACATATTCCGCCCGTGCCGACGTCGGATAATCGTTGATGTCGTCAGCCCGTACGCCCGACCCCATCGCGGCAAACGCGACCAGGGCGGCGACAATCGGTCGTAGCATACCAGCTCGTGCCATGGTCCTGCTTCCTCTTCTCTTGCCGGAAGCTATGCTATGAGTCGAAAACAGAAAAGAAAACATTTGGGGAAGTGGCTCACGAGACGATGATTGGTTCAATTCGCACGCTGCTGGCTGCGGCCATCCTGACGCTCACGCAGGTCGCCGCCCCCTGCAGCGCGGAGACCATCCGCGTTGCATCGCAGAAAACCGGAACACTGGCCTGGGAGCTGGCCGTCATCCGTTCGCATGGCCTCGACAAGAAGGCCGACCTCGCCATCGACATTGTCGAACTCGCCAGCCCCGAGGCCGGCAAGATCGCGCTGCGTGCGGGCAGTGCCGATGTGATGGTGTCCGACTGGCCGTGGGTGTCGCGCGAGCGCACGCTCGGCGCCAAGCTGCAGTTCTATCCCTATTCGAGCGCGCTCGGCGCCGTGATGGTGCCGGCGGCATCCCCGATCAGGACGCTTGCCGATCTCAAAGGGCGCAAGCTCGCGATTGCCGGCGGGGCGATCGACAAGAACTGGCTGCTGCTGCAGGCCGCTTTGAAGCAGGACGGCATCGATCTGAAGTCACAGTCGACCATCGTCTATGGTGCACCGCCGCTGCTCGCAGCCAAGACGCTCGACGGCGAGATGGACGCGGCGCTCAACTACTGGAATTTCTGCGCCGCGCTCGAAGCCAAGGGCTTTCGTCGCCTTGCCGGCATGGAGGACATCCTGCAAAAGCTCGGCACTAAGGGACGCATCGCGATGATCGGCTACGTCTTCGACGAAGCCTGGGCCAATGCCAACAAGGACACGGTGGCCCGCTTCATCGCGGTGACGCGCGCGGCCAAGGAGATCCTCGCCACGTCGGACGCCGAATGGGATGCGATCGCCCCACTGACCGGCGCCCCCGATGCCACCACCCTGCATGCCTATCGTGACCGCTATCGCGAAGGCATTCCGCGCCGCTCGATCGCCGACGAGGAAGCCGATGCGCGCGTGCTCTATCGCGTGCTGGCGCAGGTCGGCGGCCGCGACCTGGTCGGCCCGGCGACCGAACTCGATCCCGGCACCTTCTATCAAGCAATCCCCGGAGACTGATGTGCTGCGTCTGTTGTCATTCGCGCTGTTCGTCGCGACCTGGTGGATTGCCTCGTTCCTGGTCGGAGAGACGAAGCTGCCGGCGCCGCCAGCGGTCATGACGGCGATGATGTCAGAGGCCCGATCCGGCGCGCTGTTTCTCAATCTCGGTGTGACGCTCGCCCGTGTCGCACTGGCTTTCACGCTTGCGATGGCCCTCGGCTCGGCCATCGGCTACCTGATGGGCCGTGTCAGGCTGGCCAACCGGCTCGGCGATCCCTGGCTGATCCTGCTGCTCAACCTGCCCGCGCTCGTCGTCATTGTGCTGGCCTATATCTGGGCCGGGCTGACCGAAGTCGCCGCCATCGTGGCCATCGCCATCAACAAGCTGCCGACCGCCGTCGTCACCTTGCGCGAAGGCGCGCGTGCGCTCGATCCCGCGCTGGACGAGATGGCGACGGCATTTGCCTTGCCGCGTGGCCGCGCGTTCCGGCATGTGATCCTGCCGCAGCTCGCGCCTTATATCGCCGCTGCGGCGCGGTCCGGGCTCTCGCTGGTCTGGAAGATCGTGCTGGTCGCCGAGCTATTGGGCCGGCCGAACGGCGTCGGTTTCGAGATCGGCGTCGCCTTTCAGCTGTTCGACATCCCGCTGCTGCTGGCCTATTCGCTGAGCTTCGCAGCCGTCGTGCTCGTCATCGAAATCCTGCTGGTGCAGCCGTTTGAAACCAGGCTATCGCGGTGGCGGCTCCGTGCAGCTTGACGTCGATATCAGGAGCAAGAGCTTCGAGAACGTCGCCGGGAAAAGGCACGACGTGCTTGATGGCGTCAGCTTCACGCTGAACGAAGGCGAAGTCGGCGTGGTGTTCGGTCCCTCCGGCTGCGGCAAGAGCACCCTGCTGAAGATCCTCGCCGGGCTCGACCACGATTATCAGGGCCAGGTGGCGCGCCCGCCCGCCGCGCGACTCGGCATTGTGTTTCAGGAGCCGCGGCTGCTGCCCTGGCGCTCGGTCGAAGAGAATGTGCGGCTCGTCGCCCCGCATATTGAAGACATCAGGCTGTCGACCCTGTTTGATGTGCTGGAACTGAGTGCCCACCGCAGCCATTTTCCCGGCGAGCTGTCGCTTGGCCTCGCACGCCGTGTCGCGCTGGCGCGTGCGTTTGCCGTCGAGCCCGATTTCCTGATCCTCGATGAGCCGCTCGCGTCACTCGACAATGCGCTTGCGGGGCGGCTGCGGGACCAGATCGCAACGCTTGTCGCGAGCCGACAGATGATGACGCTGCTGGTCACGCATGATCTCGACGACGCGATCCGTCTCGGCGACCGCCTGTTCTTCCTGTCGGCGCGGCCGGGACGGATCCTTCACGTCGAGACGATCGCGACGCCGCGCGCGAAGCGAAGCGAGCAGGAGATCGACGAAATCAAGATGCGCCTCTCGCAGTTGGACCTTGCAAATATGTGAGACGTGTTCATCCTTGTGCAAAATACAGGGAGGTTTCCGATGTCGCGTGTGTCGATCATTGTTGCTGTTTCATTGCTCGTCCTGCCGGGCGCGTTGCTCGCGCAGACCAAGAGCAAGGGCATTCGCCTGTGGAATCTGACCAGCGCGACCATCTCGGGCTTCGAGTTGTCACCGGCAGGCAAGACTGAGTGGGGACCCAACCAGACGCTCAACGACAAGGACAAGGAGGTCGACCACGACGAGCGCCTGCGCATCACTGGCGTTGAGCCCGGCCGCTATGACGCGAAGGTTAGCTACAGCGGCTCAAAGCAATGCTTCGTCCGCGATATCGAGATCAAGGCCGACGCCGTGTTCTCGGTCTCCGACAAGGATTTAAAGGACTGCAACAAGTAGCACTTAACCCGCCGGCGTGTCGCCGCCGGCGCGGGCGTGGTCGTTAGGATGCGGATATTCGCAACGCCATTTCACTGCGGTCCATTTCGGATGCTCGCCGATCCATTGCGCGATGTAGGGCTGCGCGGCCATCGCGCATTGCTGCAGCGAACCGTTCCAGTCGTAGACCAGATGCTGCTCCTCGCAGGTCGCGGGCGACAGCACGGCACATACGGTGATGATCAGATCGATCGGATTCATGCGTAATCCTCAAGCCTGCCTCCCTGTCCATAACACGGTGAAATACGTAATCGGGCAATCGAGAGTTTCACAGCCTCGTGAGAGGACGCGGGAACCTAGAAATTGACGCCGAACACCAGACGTGCCTGGTGGCGTTCGAAATTGACGAGATCGAGCGCGGCGTTCGACCCGGCAAGGCGGCCCCAGGCCTGGACGCTCCAGGTCGCGGTCAGGCGTGAGCGGTCGGAAATCTGGAAATACGCCGTCGGACCGACGAACAGCGCCTGCCCCGCGAGATCATCGAGGCCGATCCCGCCATACTTTCGAAAGTAGCGCACTTCGCCGCCGAGCAGAATGTCCGGCCGCACCTTCGCCATCAGCCCGAACGCCGCGCCGATAGTAGAGTCCTGCTCCGCGGCACCCGTCAGGGCCACGCGCGTCCACTCCGGTTGATAGCTCAGGTTGATGGCCGCCACCGCAACATTCGGGATCACCTCACGATCGAACGCCAGCGTGAACTCGGTGCCGTAGCTGCGGACCACGGCGGCCGTCGTCTCATCGACGCGGTCGGCATGCGTTTCCACCGCCAGCGTCATGCCGAACGGCGCGCTCTCGCGACCGAGAAACCGGTAGCGAAGATCGACCGAGACGTTCTGCCACGACAATTGGCGGCGATCTTCAAAACCGGGGACGCCGTTGATGTCATGCGCCATGAACGCGGTTCCGAGCTCGACGCGAAAATTCTGCACGGGGACGAATTCCAGCTCCAGTTGCTGGTTGAACGCACGATAAGTGCCGCCGTCCTTGGCGAAGCTTCCGGTGGTCTGGCTCTGGAATTCGCGCTCACCGACAGTGCCGACGTCGGAGCCGATCATGAAGCCGAAGATGTGCTCGGTATCGATGTCCTCGGCTTGCGCAGCGAGCGGCAGCAGTGCGGCAACAGCGATCGCCGCTGCGCGGTGCGCGCGTGTTCGACAGAGAATTTTGATTCCGGGAAACACCCGACGTGAACTCGCACCGTTGCCTGGAAGTGGACCCTAGGACAAACTGCGGCCGGTCGGCAAATCGAGCGCTTGGCTCAGCCAAGGCTAGCGGCAATCGATGGTTCAGGACGAAGGGTGACGCCTGCCGCGGCTCGATGCAGCACGCTGCATGAGCCGGGCAGATCGCCTCAAGTCACTTGCGCGCTGCGCAGGCGTACATGTTGATTTCCATGCCCACCGGCACTTCGACGATCTTCGGAGTTTTCCAGGTCATTCAGGTGCTCCCAAGCAAATTTGGCGTGAAATTGGCGCCGCGGCGGAAGCTAGGACCGCCTCCGGCACGGTGCAAGCCGCGATGGCGGCGGCCGACTTCTCTGCTGGACATGCCACCTTGTCCGGTAGCCTCATGACGTCAGCCTGGATTCGAACCAGTCAGGAAAGTCAGACATTGTTCTGTCAGGCTTTTTCCGACCGCGGCTGCGCCACGGGCGAGCTAGCAGACCGGCTCATTCCGCGCGAGTCTTGCCCAAGAGTGAAATCGCAACTTTTTTTCTTGTGTGCCGGACGTTCTCTACGCCCGGCTACCAACACCCCGCCGCAACCGGCGCCTGAGCTTATCTGAGCAGGCGCAGCAGCGCCCGGCCGGCGTGCGATTTCAGCTCCTTCGCATCCAGCGTTCCGTCCTTGTCGGGATCGGCAGCGTTGAAGCGTTGCTCGACGATCGCAAGATATTCATCGAGCGTAAGGGTGCCATCGTGATCGGGATCTGCGGCCGCCAGCTCCTTTGCGGTCAGCCGTCCCCTCAATTCGCGGACGTCGAGCGTGCCGTCATGATCAGGATCCAGCTTTGCAAACAGGTCGGCAGCGGCCTTCTTGGCTTCGGCAAGATCGACGGTGCCGTCATTGTCCGGGTCGAGTTGCTTGAGCGCGCTGCCACGGCCGGATGCCGCCAATACGGGACCGGACAGGACTGCCACAGCCAATGTCAAAGCAAACGATCGGCGCGATATCATCATTATTCTCTCCTGGGGGAGGCCCGACAAGGATGCGGAGCGTTGCCTGTAAGTCGTGACCGACCATAACAGTTTCGGCGAGTGTGCGCACGAACCGTAGGATTCCCGTGACGTCGTCAGGTTTCGCGTGGACGCACAAGATACTTGTGATCATCTCCCTCGCTCGCGATTGCATCGCAGCATGAGAGCCCGTGAGGTCAGTGCGGAGCGAATGGCGCCGCAGCTGGCGTTGAGTATTCCACGCCGCGGTAAGCCGTGGATGCATTTGCGAAAATCCGCATGCGCGAAGGCTGCCCATTCTGGCAGCAACACCTTGCTCGCGATTTCGTGTTGACGCGTTTTGGTTTCCGGCCGATGGTTGCACCTGCAACGTCAGGAATAGGCGTGCATAAAAAGGTCCATTGGGAGGAAGTGATGAAACGCATTGCGCTGGCCGCAAGCCTCGTAATTCTTGCATCCTATGGTGCAAGCGCCCAGACCAACGAGCAGTTGGTCAAGGGGGCGACTGATACATCGAATGTTCTCAATTACGGCATGGGTTACAATCTTCAGCGCTTCTCGACGCTGAATCAGGTCAACAAGGACACCGTCAAGAATCTGGTTCCGGTCTGGAACTACAGCCTCAACGACGACCGCAGCGAGGAATCGCAACCGATCGTCTATCAGGGCGTCCTCTACGTCACCACGCATAACGCCACGATCGCGATCGACGCCAAGACCGGCAAGCAGGTCTGGAAGACCAAGGTCGAATATCCCGCCGAGACTCCGCGAATCGTCTGCTGCGGCATCATCAATCGCGGCGCGGCGTTGTATGACGGCAAGCTGTTCCGCACCACGCTCGACGCCAACGTGATCGCGCTCGACGCCAAGACCGGCAAGGAGTTGTGGCGGCAAAAGGCAGCCGACATCAAGGAAGGGTATTCGATGACCGTGGCGCCTCTGGTCGCCGACGGCGTCGTGATCACCGGCATCTCCGGCGCCGAATTCGGCACCCGCGGCTTCATCGACGGCTGGGATCCAGCAACCGGAAAGAAACTCTGGCGTACCTACACGATCCCGACTCCGGACGAGCCGGGTGGCGACACCTGGAAGGGCGACACCTGGAAACTGGGCGGTGGATCGACCTGGATTACCGGCTCCTACGACGCGGAGCTGAACACGGTCTATTGGGGCATCGGCAATCCCGGACCGTTCAATGCGGCTGTGCGTCCCGGCGACAACCTCTACACCTGCTCGGTGCTCGCGCTCGATCCGAAGACCGGCAAGATCAAGTGGCACTACCAGTTCTCACCGAACAATCCGTTCGACTACGACTCGGTCGCCGAAATGGTGCTCGCTGACATAAACGTCGAGGGCAAGCCGACCAAGGTGCTGATGGATGCCAACCGCAACGGCTTCTTCTACGTGCTCGACCGCACCAATGGAAAGCTGATCACGGCCAATCCCTATGTGAAAGTCAATTGGGCCTCGGGCGTCGACCTGAAGACCGGCCGGCCGATCGACACCGATATCGTCAAGGATGCGCGTGACGGCAAGAAGGTTACCGTCTATCCATCGATCCTCGGCGGCAAGAACTGGGAGCCGATGTCGTACAATCCGCAGACCGGGCTGGCCTATGCCAATACGCTCGCCTTCGGCGGCAAGTACAAGTCCGAGCCCGCGACCTACAAACAAGGCGAGTGGTATGTCGGCATGGACCTGACCGATCCCTGGGAATGGGGTGATGGCCCGCGCGGTCACCTCAAGGCGATCGATCCCATGACCGGCAAGGCGAAGTGGGAAGCGGCAAGCGACATTCCGCGCTTCTCCGGCGTGCTGTCGACCGCAGGCGGCGTCGTGTTCACGGGCGCATTGACCGGCGAATTCGAAGCCTTCGACGCCGACAGCGGCAAGAAGCTCTGGCAGTTCCAGACCGGCTCCGGCATCGAAGGACAACCAGTGACCTGGCAGCAGGACGGCGTGCAGTATATCGCCGTCGCCAGCGGCTATGGCGGCGTCTATTCGCTGTTCTCCGGTGACGAGCGGCTCGCCAAGGTCCCCCCCGGCGGCTCGCTGTGGGTCTTCGCGGTCAAGAACTGAGCGCAGGACGCACGTGACTGAAAGAGTAACTCTGTTGACGGCGGCGATCTTCGCCGCCGTCGCGACAGCCTCGGTCGTGCTGATCCCGGCTGCCGCACAGCAACCAAGCGCCAGCGAGCTGCAAGGCCAAGCCGATCAAGGCAGAGTGACCTACGCGAAGAACTGCTCGCACTGCCATGGGCCCAACATGGTCAACTCCGGCACCATCACGCCGGACTTGCGCGCATTTCCCGACGACAAGCCGCGCTTCCTGACCACCGTGAAGAACGGCAAGAACGGCAAGATGCCGCCATGGACCGATATCCTCAGCGAACAGGAGATCGCCGATGTCTGGGCGTTCATAGCGAGCCGGAGGAACCCATGAGAGCTTTCCTTGCCGGGGCGGTGACGGTGCTGCTTCTTGCAATTGCGACGGCGGCGACGGTGCATGCCGCCGACGAGCCGCTGAAGGTATGCCTCGACGAGGATCTGCCGCCGCTGTCCGCGCATCATCGCGGCAAGCCCGATTCCGGTTTCGACGTCGCGCTCGCGCAAGCGATCGCGGAGCGTCTCGGACGGCCGCTCAAGATCCAGTGGTTCGAGAGCAAGCTGGATGAGGATTCGAGCCCTTCGCTCGAGGCCAACGCGCTATTGTCGGACGGCCGCTGCTCGCTGGTCGGTGGCTATGCCCTCACCGAGGACTCCCTCGCCGTGCCCGGCGTCAAGACGGCAAAGCTGCCGGACTTCGACGGCGCCACGCGCGACGATCGCCGCCGGCGTATTCCGGTCGGCGCGCTGATACCGAGTAAGCCTTATATCTATTCGCCGATGACCATCGTCCTTGGCCCGAAGGCCAAGGACCGCAAGATCACCGGCATCGGCGATCTGTCCGGCCTGCGCATCGCGATCGAAAGCGGCACGCTGGGCGATGCCATTCTCATGACCTTCGACAAGGGGAAGCTGGTCGACGACATCACGCACCTTGTCCCGGGCCGCAGCGATCTGCTGGGCGAGCTCGAGCACGGCGAGCTTGATGCGACGCTGCTCGACCTGCGCCGGTTCGATGCCTACCGCGCAAGTCATCCCGACACCAGGATCACGGCGTCGGGTTACGACTATCCGATCGGCGCCAACCGCGGCTATGTCGCCCTCGACAGCGATCGGGTGTTGCTGGAGGCCGTCAACAAGGCGCTCTCCGACCTGCAGGCTACGGGCACGATCGCCCAGTTCGGCCAGGCCGCCGGCCTGACCTACCTCGCTCCGCGCGAGCCCTTCGTCCTCGGTAATGTCTGGCTGAAGATCTTGAACCGATGACGCCGGCGGGTCCGGCCGCTTACTTCAAATAGCTCGCGAGGCTGAGGCTCTGGATCTTGGCGATCGCCGAATAGGACGCCGTGAGCTGGGTCTGATAGGTCGCAAGTTGCGCCGTGACGGCGGCGACGTCGACATTGGTGAGGTCGCCGGACAGGGTTTGGGTGAAGTTCTGGTAATCGGTCTGGCTCGCACTCGCCGTTTCGATTTGGGACGCCGAGGTTGAGAGCTTCGCCTGGACCGTGGATACCGAATCCAGCGCGGTGCTGGCGAGATCGAGCGCCTGCGTGATATTGCTCGACGTCAGCGTCGTGCTGTTGCCGACGAACTTCAATAGCCGCATCACCTGCTCGAAGGCCGGGTTGTCGGCGGTGACGCCATAGGAAACCGTCTGGCTGTCCGAGACACGCACCGATGCGATTTCGCTGTCGCCCTTGTAATAGCTGGTGTCGGCTGTGGTCAGCGAACCGGTGCCGGTCGCAAAGCTGGTCAGGTCGGCCGGCGCCGCGTCAGTGTCGGCGCCGCCGAAGATGTATTCACCGTTGTATTGCGTGTTGAGCGTCGCCCCCATCTGCGACAACGCCTGCTGGGCATAGTTGATCACCGACGCGGTGGCGGTGCTGCTGCCGGTGGTGGCGGCGCTCAGCTGGGTGCGAAGCTGCGTGATGATGTCGGTCATCGAGCCGACCGCCGAATACATCACCTGCACCTTGTTGTCGGCGAGCTGCGCGGCGTCGATATAGGACTGCGAACGCGTCACCGAGACCTGCAGGTTGACGACTTGCCCGGCGCTCGAGCCGTAACCGCCGAAGTCCTGCGACTTCAGCCCGGAGGATTCCTGCTCCTGCTCGTTGGCCATCACCGCCTGCACGCGTAGCGCGTTGGTGATCATCAGGTCCGACTGCGCGAAGGTGGCAACACGCATCACCATGACAGTAACCCCAATCTCAGCCTGAAGCCTGCACTGCGGTGATCAACGACGTGAACATGGCGTTGATCACCTGCAGCAATTCGGAAGCGGCCGAGTATTTGTTTTGCAGCGAACTCAGATTCGCGGTCTCTTCGTCAATATTGACGCCGGACTGCGACGACAGCGAATTTGCGTAGGTCGATTGCGTCGTCTGCTTGGTGGCGTAAGTTGCCGATGCCTGCGTCGCCTTGCTGGCGGCGCTGGCCACTATCGAGGCGGCGTAGTCGGTGAACGAGCCGGTGGTGGCCCCCAACCCGCCGGCCATCGCAAAATTCGTCGATCCCGTCAGCGCGCTCTCCAGCGCGTTGACGATCGTCGCCGAGCCGGACGACAGGACTTGATTTCCGACAGTCAGCGTAGCGGAGCTGTCGAGCGTCGCGGTCGGCAGCGCCGCTGCTCCGCTGAGAAGGCTGCTGCGAACCGCGATGTCGGATGCACCGGTCCCCGTCACCAGATCGTTGAGGCCGAAATAGTCCGACAAGCCTTCGCCGGAACTGCCGACCGAGCTGGTCATCTCGTTGATCGAGACGCCGTTGCCCGAGCCGCTAGCCGTGAGCGTCAGCTGTCCGCTCGAATTAATCGATGCCGCAACCCCCGAGGTACCGCTGTTGATCGCGGAGACGAGAGCACCGACGGTCGTATAGGACGCCAAATTAAAATCCTGATACGACACGAGATTACCGCTCTGGCTGGCAACCGCGATACGCACCGTGCCGGTCGCCGACAGCGCCGCGGTGCTGCTCGTCGTTGCCGTCCCGGTCAGGCTGGTCGGCGGTGGCACCGACGTGCCCTGGTTCGACACGGCGTTAAGGCTCGATTTGAGCTGCTGGGCAAGCTCGTCGAGCTGCGACTGCGCCGCCGGCAGCGTCTGGTCACGCAGCGTGATCAGCGCGCCGACCTTGCCGGAAGATATCTGCGAGGTGATGTCGACGCCATTCACGGTGATGCCGCTGAAGCCGCCCCCGCTGTAGGTCGTCGATGCCGTAACGTTCGACGCCGGCGTATAGCTCAACGGGTGCGCCGTACTGTCGACCAGCGCCTGTCCCGAACCGGTATAGACCTGCAGATCGCCGTTCGATGCCGTGAAATAGCTCACATTCATCATGGTCGAGAGGTCTTGCAGCGCGCTGGTGCGCTCGTCTTCGAGGTCGGCGGTCGACTGACCCGACGCAGCCACCTGCTTGATCTGCGCGTTCAGGTCGTTGATCTGCTGCAGGTCTGAGTTGATGCCCGTAACCGAGGATGCAATATCCTGGTCGGCGTTGCCGCGCAGTGTCTGGATGCCGCTCGAGGTCTGCTGCAACTGTGTCGTCACGGCATCGAGTGCGCTGATTGCATTGGACTGCAGCGATGGGCTGCTCGGCGTGCTCGCCAGCGACGACAGGGCCGACTCGAGTGACGCCAGGGTATTGGCGAGCGAGGTGCCGGTCGAGGAGCTGGCGGCGCTCGTGCTGCTGCCGAAGAGCTGTTCGAGTTGGGTGAGGTAGCTGTTGTTGGTGTCGGCGGAGCCGAGATCGGACGTGGCCCCGACCAGCGCCTTCAGGAGCAGCTTGTCGACGGTGCTGGTAATTCCCGTGACGACGACGCCGGTACCGACGCCGGCGGTCACGCTGCTGGCCTGGTTGGCGGTCTTCTGGGTGTAGCCCTTGGTATCGGCGTTGGAAATGTTTGCCGAGGCCACGCCGATTTGCACCTGCGTGGCCGCGATTCCGCTAAACGCAATACTTGCAGCGCTACTGAGCGACACGGCTAACTCCCCCTCACGCCGGCCCGATCAGGCCCGGACGTTGGTGCCAAAGGACATCGACGGGGTGACGTGGCGACCCGCGGCACCGTAGGGCGACACATTGGCGATCTGCTCGCGGATCGCGTGCATGATCGCCTCGATCCGGCGGTTGCTGGCATCGATCGCCGCGCGCAGCCGCATCACGTTCTCGTCCATGGCCGCCCGAAGCCGCAGGATGCGTTCCATGAGCTGCTCGCGCAGCACCCGATCCTGGACGTTGAGGCTCGCCGCCTTGCCGACCGCCTCGGCCACGGACTGCTCGAACAGCGTGGCAAGACGGTTCTTCTCGTCGACGTGCTTCAATCGCGAGGCCGGCAAGCCCTTGGCGAGCTCGACGTTCTCCTCGTTGACGATCTCGATCAGGCCGTCGATCAGTGCGATCAGCGATCTAGCGCGCTCGTCGTTACCCGCGGGACTGATCTTGGTATTGCGTGCCGGTGTCATGTTGTCGCTCCCGTTCATGCTAGTGTCCGCGACGCAGGGCACGGACGGATCGTGCATTGCGCCCATAGGCGGTGATCGCTGTAGCCCGGACCGTGGCCCGGTTGATTTCCCCGTCGATCCGCGCGCATTCGCGCATCAGCAGGTCTCGCAATGTTCCGATGTCGTCGAGCAGCGCACGGAGTTGCGCCCGGTCGTCGGGCCGTACCGAAGCGGCCTTCGCCTTCAGCCGCTCAAGCTTGACCAGCAAGCGGTCGTTCTTCTTCGCTGATATCATCGCGATACCGCCGAAATCAGCGTATCGAACATCTTGTCGACGGTGGTGATCACCTGCGAGGCAGCCGAATAGGCCTGCTGCGCCGAGATCATGTTGGAGAACTGGCCGCTGGTATCGGTGGTGCTCGATTCCAGTTCGCTGCCGTAGATCGTGCCGGCGCCGTTGGAGCCTGAGGTCTGCAGCGTGGCGTTGCCCGAGGTCGCCGTTGCGGAGTAGATGCCGTCGCTGGCGGCGTTCAAACCATTCGGATCGCTGAAGGTCGCCACCGCAATCTTGTAAATCGCGATCGTCTGACCGTTGGAATAGGTGGCATCGACGACGCCGCCCTTTCCGATCGAGATGCTGCTCAGCTTGCCGAAGGCGAGGCCGTCCGAATTGATCCCCGTAACGTCGACCGAGGGGGTCGATTCGCCAGAGGCGTATTGTGTCAGCCCGTCGGTCTTGTTGGCCGTGCCAAGGTTGAGCGCAATCGTGCTGGCGGTGGCACCGTCGTTCCAGGTTACCGCGACCGTCGGTGAGGCCGGGGTCGTCGAGGCAAGCGAGCCATCACTGTTGAACTTGATCGTGATAGGGCTACTGGTGACCGCGCCGGTCGTCGTGCCCGAGTTGGAAGCGAGCGTCGGGTTGGCGAAGGTCCCGGTCCAGGTATTGGCGGCGGTCTTGGTCCAGGTGACCTCGATCGAATTTGCGGTTCCGAGCGAATCGTAGGCCGTCATTGAACTGGTGAAGGAGGAGCCACTGGCTGGCGAGATTGTCGCATCCGACGGCAGATTCGCCGCGAATGTCGTCTCGGTGGTAGCGCTGGCGCTCGTCGCAACCGCCTGCGTGTTGATCGGCGTGAGGCTCGAGGCCGAAGCGTTGCCGACGATATTGCCCTGCGCGTCGGTGCGCCAGCCCTCGAGGTAATTGCCGTTGTCGACGAGATAGCCGGCATTGTCGGTGGTGAACGCACCGTTGCGGGTATAGCCGGTGGTGCCGCCTGACGTCGCACTGGTGGTGACGAAGAATCCAGAGCCCTGGATCGCGACGTCGGTCGCGTTGGTGGTCGCGGCCAGCAATCCCTGCTGGGTGATGTTGGCGCGGCCGGACACCGTGACGCCGCCGGACGTGTATGATGTCGCGCTGCTCGATGCCGTCACCAGATCGTCGAACATTGCCGACGTGGTCTTGTAGCCCGTGGTATCGGCGTTGGAGATGTTGTCGGAAATCATTGCCAGCGACTGGCTCTGCGAGTTGAGCGCCGAGATCGCCGAGGAAAGTGCACCAGTCAAACTCATGATAAAACTCCGGATACGATCAGGACGTGACGCCGATAATGTTGGAGGCGCTGACGGGAACGCCGTTCACGAGCAGCGAAGGCGACGAGCCAGAGGCGTCGATCCCCGTTACCGTTCCAGTCATCGTCGTGTAGTTGAGCACCGAATTGCCGGCGGAGTCGGTCGCGGTGACCGCGATCGTGTACTGGCCGCCGTTGCTGAGCTGGGTGCCGCTGGTGGTCTTGCCGTCCCAGGTGAAGGTGTTCGAGCCGGCAGTTCCGGTGCCGGTGCCGCTGTACACGACGTTGCCGGATGAATCCGAGACCGTGATCGCAACGTTGGACGCAGCCGATGACAGCGAGTAACCGAACGTCGCCGAGCCGTTGGTCAGCTCCGCGGTATTGGTCTTCGCCTCAACCGTGTGGCCGATATAGTTGACTGAGTTGAGCGTCACGAGGCTCGAGAACGAACTCGCCAGCGACGTCATGCTGGCGTTGGTCGACTGCTGCTCGGTGAAATTGGCGTAGGAGGTGAGCTGATTGATGAAGTCGGTCGTGCTGGTCGCGTTCAGCGGATCCTGGTTCTGCAACTCGCTGACGAGCAGATTGAGGAAATCGCCCGAGGTCATCCCCATCGACGCTGAGGTCGAGGATGTCGAGGATGATGAGCTGCTCGCAGCAGAGGCGGCCGAAGATACGGTCATGACAAAGCTCTCTTCGTCGCGGATTGCGCGACGGAACGCGTTTGGAGGATCGAGGTCGTGATGGTCGTTCGCAGATAAAACGGATGGCGCGCCGATTTCAGGCGCGGATTCATGCGAGCGGAATCACTTGATTAATCGGCAGAATTTGCCGCGTTGGCGGTGTCGCCGGGCAACGCAAGCAGCGTCGCCGCGCTCGACTGACAAGCGCTTCAAAGATCAGCTAAAGGCTGAAACCGGAGACGTTCAGAGCGACAGGCTGATGGTCAGGACGGGCTCGTCCAGCATCAATGCAAGCGGCGCCAGCGCGGGCAACAGGCTGAACGCCAGCAACAGCGCGGGCAGCACCATCCCGGGATGCACGGATTCGTCGGCGGGTTCCGCAACCTTCGCCTCGCCTTCGGGGGCGGCCGGTTCCCTGGGCAGTTTCGCCGCAGCGATGACGATGCGGTCGACAAGACCCGCAGGCGCGCGAACCGGAGGCGCGGTGAGCGCCCGGCGTACCGCGCTCGCCTCTTCGTAGAGCGCCCTCGCCTCGGCCGAGGAAGCGAGAAGTTGCACCGCAACAAGACGCTGATCATCGGGCCAGCGGGACAGGTCATCCCCCAGCCGGTCGATCAGATCCTCGAATGTCGCAACATCCATCGCTCGCGCAGATCCAGCCTCGTCGCCAAGGCTGTCATAATCCATTCGCGGGACGGCGGAAATCAATTTCCGCCGGTGCGACATCACGCCCACCATCGTGTCCCCCCAGACGGTCGTTTTCCCCACCAAAACGACGCGGCCGGGTGCCCCGCCGCTCCAGCAAGCGGGCTTCCCCGACCGATTCGCGCTCGTTTGCTGCTTAACGCCTGGCGGCCGATTCGGCCGCCTTGGCCTTGCCGGCGGTCGCCTCGACATACATCCAGGCGTCGCGGAGTTCCGTCAGGCTGGCGATGATGCGCCGGAAGTTTTCCTTCGCCTGCGGCTGGCCGTAGGAGCGCAGGCACGCCATGATCAAGGCGTTGTAGGTCTTGTAGAGACGGTCGGCCATCGCGCCGCCGCGGGTGAAGTCAAGATTATGACTGAGGCCGCGCAGGATCGCGGTCGCGCGCGTCAGATGGGCATGGCCCTCCTCGAAGCGCTTTCCGTCGTGCGCCTCCTGGGCCTTCTGCAAAAACGTGATCGCGCCATCGCACAGCATCACAACTGCCTTCAGCGGCGGAACCGCCACCGCGGCAGATCGATAGGCATTGTTGGCAAGATAGGCGGCAGAACTATTTGTCATCAGTTACTCGAGTTCGCGTTCAAGAGTGCTTTCAGATAGCCAAGCGTGTTGTTGGCCGTTTCGATAGCTGCCTGATAGTTGGCGTACTGCGTTTGCAGCTGCGTCTGATAGGTCGAGGCATCGCTCTGGATGGTGCTGACCTGGGTCTGCATGTCGTCATCAGAGGACTGCAGATTGGTGATCAGCGTCTGCAGCGATCCGCTGCTCGCAGAGCTGGTCTGGGCGATCTGGTAGATCTGCGACGCCAGACCGGAGGTCGACGTCACGTTGATCGATTGCGAGGTTGAGCCGCTATAGGTGAACGCCATGCCGGCGTAGATCGTGCCCGAATTGCCGATGATGGTGTCGCCGACTACCGAAAATTGCGAACTGTCGCCGCCGACCGAGGCGCCGGTCAGCGTTCCGGTCGAGTCCACCGACAGGTCGAGCGTGAACGATTGCGGCGACGTCCCGGTGTTGACGACGCTCAGTTGGCTCGACGATGTCGTCGTTTGCGCGGAGAGAAGCTGGGTTACGCCAGCGAGATTCGTCGTTAGCACGGTGGCCAGGGTGCCGGTATTGAGTTGCAGCTCGTTGTTCTCGTTGAAGGACAGGCCGAGGTCGGCCATAGTCATCCCGCCCACCGAGCCGCCCAGCACCTGCTGGAGCTGCGTCTGGATATCGCGCATCGTGCTGTCGCCGAACAGCACCGCGCTCGACGAGGCCGTGCCGTCCGAATTCTGCGCGGACTGCGCGACCACCTGATCGCGAAACGCGTTGTAGTTGGTGACGAAGGTCTGCAATGCCGACGTTATCTGGCTGGTGTCGGCGCCAATACTGATGTTCAGCGAGGTACCGCTTGGTGTGGGCTGCAACAGGTCGAAGGTGACTCCGGTAAGAACGTCGGAGATATCGTTGGTGTTGCGGGTCAGCGAGATTTTGTCGAGGGAGAACACCGCGGACTGGGCCGTCTGCAGCACGTCGGTGAACGCGCCGGACGAATCGGTAACGCCAAGCTTGTTGAGAATGTCGTCGCCGGACGTCGATGAATAAGAGATGTTGGCCGCATCCTGCGTCCCGGTCAGCACCATCTCATACGAACCGGATGAAACCTGGACAAGCGACGCCTGGACATTCGTCGTCGAGCTTTGGGCGTTGATGGTGTCGACGACGTCCTGCATCGACATGCCGCTGGTGACCGTGATGGCCGTGCTGGTTCCGCCTGCCAGCCCCAGCGAGAACGTTCCGGAATAGCCCAGCGCCGTCGTGGAGCTCGACTGTGGCGAGCCGATCACCTTCTGCGCGGTCGCAAGCTGGGTGATCTGAAGGGTGTGGTCGCCGGTTGCCGAGCCGCTGGTGACGCTCATCGACAGCGCGGATGAGGCACTGAGATCGCCGGTCGAAGAGATCGTCGCCGCACGCGTGGAGAACGCGTTCGTAGCGAGCGGGTTGACGATCGAGGTGCTGAGCGACGACAGCCCGCTTGCCAACGTCGAAAGCTCGGTCTGCAAGCTCGTATAGGCCGTAACCTTGGCCTGGTTCGCGGTGATCTTGGTGGAGATCGAGGTCGCCTGCGCCAGCTTGGCGTCGACCTCGGACTGGATCAGGGTGGTCCAGTCGATACTGGTCGAGTTGGTCGTGCCGGTCGTCGTCACCGTATCCGACGAGCTCGGAGAAGTGGTCGTGCTCGAGGTGGCGCTGCTTACCGTCATGTCAACACGTCCGCCGCAATAGGGATCGGGCCGGCGTTAGGCCGGCCCGATATCTCTTCAATTAGCCGAGAAGCTTGAGCAGATACTGCGGCATCTGGTTCGCTGCAGTTTCGGCCGACACCGCGGCCTGGGTCTTGACTTCGGCCGACGACAGGGTCGCCTGCTCGGCGGCGATATCGACGTCCTTGATCACCGAGTTAGCCGACTGCAGGTTCTGGGTCTGGGTCGAGATCGAACTTGCGCTGAAGTTGAAGCGGGACTCCTGAGCACCGATCGTGGCACGCGCGGCCGACACGCTGTCGATCGCGGTATCGAGCGCCGACAGGGCGCTGGTGGCGCCGGACAGGGTCGAGACGTCGAGCGAGGTCACGCCGAGGGAGGACGAGGTCAGGCTCGTGAGCGTAATCGTGATGGTGTCGGCCGCGGTCGAACCGACCAGCACCGCGACGCCCGACGAGAACACGCTCGAACCATCCAGCAGGCTCTGGCTGCTATAGCGGGTACCGGAGGCAATGGAATCGACTTCGCCCGTGAGCTGCGAGAATTCCGAGTTGATGTAGGCGCGGCTGGAGTCGGTCACGGTGCCCGAGGCGGACTCGGAGGCCAGCGACTTCATGCGCGCGAGGATGTCCGAGATGTTGGAAGCGCCGCCGTCGGCGGTCTGCAGGATCGAGGTCGCCTGCGAGGCGTTGGTCGCGGCCTGCTGCAGGGTCGTGATGTCGGAGGAGATGCGGGTCGAGATGGCAAGGCCGGCCGCGTCGTCGGAAGCCGAGGTGATGCGCGAACCGCTCGACAGCTTCGAGAGCGCGCTGCTTTCCTGCGCCGAGTTGATGTTGAGGTACATCACCGCAGAGTTGGCGGCGGTGTTGGTGGAAATTACGGGCATGTGGAGAGCTCCTGTGGTGATGGGCATGACATGCCGCATCGTGAAAGAAGAGAGGTGACGACGCGGATCCAGCCCCCGTCCGTTCGATCAAACGGAAAGGCTGCCGGTGGTCAGGCGCGAAATCTTCAGAAGCCGGATTTTATGGTTAGCAATCGGTAAACGCGGTGCGGAGGTCGCGCTCGTGCCGTCGCAGCATCTCGCGCAACTGTTGCCGCCCGCGCTTCAACAGCGACTCCACCGCGGCCACGGTCGTGTCCATGACCTCGGCGATCTCGCCGTTACTCATGCTCTCGTGATAGGAGAGGATCACCGCGACACGCTGCTGCTCGGGCAGCCGCTGCATCGCGACCTCCAGAAGATGACTGATCTCGTTGCGTTCGATGACTGAGCTGGCATCGAGCTGGGTGTCGGCGACCTCGGGCACGGCATCGACATTCTCGGTGCGCGGCTTGCGGCGCAGGTCGATGCAGCGGTTGCTGACCACCCGGTAGAGCCAGGTCGAGAACTTGGCGCGGCCGTGCTGCCAGCGGCCGCGATGCGTCCAAACCTTCAGCATCGTGTCCTGCACGACATCCTCGGCATCGGCGGCATTCCCGACGATGCGCAGCGCGATGGCGTAGGCGCGATCGACGTGACGCTCGACGAGAAGACGAAACGCCACCTCGTCGCCGGCGGCGAGGCGGTCCAGCAGATCCTTGTCTTCATCCTGAATCTCGACGGTGTCGAGCGGGACTGCGTCGACAACGGTCGGAACGTCGCTCCAGGGGGAGGTCGCATCGATCGGCGCGACCGCGGCCTTCGCGACCTCGATCTCGGCCGGTGCCCTCATATCAAGCGCGTAGGTCATTCCCCTACTCTCCAACCCATCGCCGCTGGCACACATCCCATGCGGCTTCTAATCGTTGAACGGAGAGGCCAGGCAATCCAGGCGAACTTTTTTCGTTATTTTTCAAATACTTAGGTGGAAGTTTTTGCCGACCGCCCGGCAAAAGATGCCGCCTCGCCGCCGCGCAGGCAGACGATCGGCATGATCTGGAGCTGTCGTTCAGCATCGTGTTGAATTCCGTGGCAGGAATGGTCGCGCCTGAAAACGCTGTTTCACACGTATAAACACTACGCGAACACGTGCATGCGTCAGGCATGCGGGTGGTTCGTCAGCACGTGGTCGGGATCTTGCTTTCGACGATCGCGACTAGGCAAATTTTTCCGAATCACCAATTTGACGTTATCGAATTTTTTGAATCTGTCAGTCGCGAAGCGTGCGTTTTGGAATCTGGCGTCGACTTTTTTGAATCAGCGCGCCTGATTTGTCGCACGATTGCGTTCTACGCACGGGACTGGCGGGGGTTTTGCGCATGACGATCGTGACAGTCGACGCTCAGCGTCGCGCGCGAAATGTTTCTGCATGTTCGTTCGATGTTTTCGATACATTTCTGTTGCGCGCGTGCACGACGCCAGATGGCGTATTTGAAAGGGTTTTTCAGCTTTCGAATATTTCTGAAAAATTTCCAAATATGTCTGTCAGTTTCGTCCAACATCGAATCCAGGCCGAAGCGCGAGCGCGCAAATTGGCGTCAGAGCAGCGCGGCTCGACGGAAGTCCACATCTCCGACATCTATAAGTACTTTCCCTTCAAGCTGTTCGGTCTGACCCGCGACGAATTGCCGGCTCTCGCCGAAGCCGAATTCGAGGCTGAGCTAGAGCTGTGCCGCGCTAATCCAGAAATGATTCAGCAATATTTAGACATGAAGCGTGGCAGTTTTCGCGTCGGCTTCATCTCAGATACCTACTGGAACACGGAGCAGCTCGCACGCCTCCTGCAGGCCTGCAGTCCAGGACTGACCTGGGACTTCCTCTACGCCTCCTGCGATCACGGCGGCAGCAAGAGCGAAACGCTGTTCAAGACCTACCTCGCAGAGCAAGGCATCGACGCGGCCAGTTCGTTCCACATCGGCGACAACGATAGCGCCGACGTCAAGGGCGCCCGCCGCCACGGCATCCGCCCGCGCTATTATCCGCAGGCGAGCGCGACATTTGCGTCGAAGCTGCAGCGCGAGACGTCGATCTTCGAGTTGTTTTCTCCCGACCAGCCGTCGCGACTCGATCACGGCGCCCGCACGCTGCGGCGCGCGGTGACGGCACAGAGCGCGGAACGTACTCCGGGATTCCATCTCGGCGTTGCGGTCCTCGGCCCGGTGATGGCGGCGTTCGACGCGTTCATCGAAACGCGGCGTGCCGCTCTGGTCCAGCAAGGGGCGCGCGTCTCAGTCGGCTTTCTCGGCCGGGACGGCTTTCTGCCGCATCGGATCTGGCAGGACGCGCACGACGGCACCGGCGCCTATCTCGAGATCAACCGCCGCATCAGCCTGGTCGGGTCCGCGGATACACTCGAACCTCTCTGTGAATTGCTGAGCCGGGTCGTCAAGATTGACGCCGCGACCTTCGCCGATATCGTCAAGGTGCAGCCGCCAGCGGTCATGGCTTTCTTCGCGAGATACCCCGACGGTATCGCGAGCGGCCGCGAACTCACCGACGCCCTGCCCGATTTGATGGACCCGTGCGAAATCACCGATATCGCCGCCGGCGTCCGCACACGGCTGCTTGCCTATCTGCGCGCGAAGATCCCGGATTTCGGCAGCTGTACCGACCTGATCCTTGCCGATCTCGGCTACTCCGCGAGCGTACAAAAGTCGCTGCGGCGCATCTTCGATCGCGAAGACATCAACATCCGCCTGCATGGCGCCTATCTGCTGACGCTCGATGATGCGTTCGACGACATCGCCGATGACGACAGCGCGGAAGGACTGATCTCCGACCGCGTCGTCACGCCTCACATCAAGCGGATGCTGATCCGCAACGTTGCGCTGCTGGAGCAGCTCTGCTGCTCCGCCGAGGGGTCGGCGCGGGACTATCGCGACGGCGAAGTCTTGCGCGAAGGCGACCAGCGCCCGGCCGCGCAACTGGCGCTTGCCGCCGAAATCCAGTCCGGAGCGCTGAGCTACGCATCGCGCGCCCGCGAGCTCGCGCCGCGCTACGGCTTGCAGCCCTACGCCGACCCGGCCATCACCGCGCGCTGGGCGGCCGCCGTGCTGGGCCGCTTCCTGCTGCTGCCCGACGATGACGAGCTCGTGCTTCTGAGCGGCTTCAAGCATGACGTGAATCTCGGCACCCAGGCGCTGGCATCGCTGCTCGACGCCAATTTTGTCAATGATCTCGTGATTGCGCGCGGCATCGCCGCCGCCTGCACGGCGCCGGCGCCACCGATGTGGCTTGCCGGCAGCTTTGCCGCCCTGTCGCCGTCGCACGCTTACCTTTACGTGCTGTTTGGCACCAATCGCCTGCCGCCGAATGTGTTCGGCGAAGCGCAGTGCGGCACGCTGCAGGTCGGCCTGTTCAAGAGCGACGGCCAAGCCTCGCTGGAGGCCGTCACCGTCTATCATACCGGGCTTGGTGATCTTCGCCTGCGCATCCCGCTGTCCCGTCGCATGGCGGTCACCACGATCGCGCTGCCGCTTGCGAAGCTCGCGCGAGAGGGGATGCTTCACGGCGTGATGGTTCAGTCCGGCGAGGACGCCGCGGAAGCCGCGAGGAATCCGGCGCCAAAAGCAATCGCTGACGCGCGGTTGGTCTATGCGGGCCTCGAGCGGAACGGTCGTCACTTCCGTGCCGGCAGCGACGATGGCACGCTTCTGATCCCGGTGGATGCCTTCGAAGACGACGTCGCGATCTACACCGTCGCGCTGACATCGCTCAGCCACGACCGCATCCTTGCGGTCGGAGACCACAACGGCAGCGGCGCGCCCTCGGCAACGCTGAACTGGCGCAATTCGGACATCAATGGCCTTTGATTTCTCCGCCTGATCCGGCCGCCCCGCACGTAAAAGTTAACGAGGGGTGGCGTGGGCATGATATCGGCTGACACGATGCAAGCGGACGTCTTGCAGACAGATCTTGACCAGTTGCTGTTGTCGAACGGCATCAGGCTGAACGTCGTCCAGCGCCGGCGGCTCGACTGGCTGGTGCAACGGCTCGGGACTGCGGTCCTCAGCCAGGGCGGCTCCGTCCCGGTCCGCAATAGCGGCGTGGTCATCGTTGTCGAGCCGCCAAGCGGCCCCGCCGCCGAGACGCTTTATCGGTCGCTGCGTGCCGATTGCGCGGTCGTGATCCCCTTCGGCGAGAATCCGGCCTTCGATTTCTTCAAATCCAAGCTGACCGACTTCGGCACGATCGGCCCGAGCCTCGACGGCCCGCACGAGATGTGGTGGGGCGGGATCAATTGGCGCGCGATCGCTCCCGAGGGTGACACTCGGACCGTCGCTCCCCTTCGCGTCGTGTCCTGCTATCCCCGCGCATTCGGGGACGATCATGCGAACCAGCTTCGCGACAAACTGGCCGAGTTCCAGATCGCCTCCGACATCGCGCCGATCGACACCGTGGTCGACGGATGCATGAGCGCATCCGAGAAGGCCGCCTTCATCCTTCGGATGTGGCAACAACACCGCGAACCGCTGCTCTTCATCAAGGCCGACGCAACGCTCAGCGAGCCGCCGCTGCTGCCTTCGAACCTCGATTGCGATATCGCGTTTCACAAGTGGAACCGGTGGGAGATGTCGGCGCGTACGCTCTACATCGGCCGCTCGGCCGCCGCCGAAGCGCTGCTGCGCAACTGGCACCACATCGCGACCGCATATCCGTCAGTCTGGGAAGGTTACCTGCTCGATCAGGCCTGGAGCCTGACGTCGTCGCAGATGTCGCTCGACACCGTCTGGCTGCCGCGCTCATATCATGCACCAACCGAAGACGCCGGCACGCCGCGCCACACCACGGTGGTTCACAATCTGCCCGCCGACAACGCCGATCTCGGGCCTGACGCCGAATTCGCCGTTGCCATGCGCGGCGTGCGGCGCGCCAGCCGCAGCGGCGGCCGCGACTCCATGATCGTGGTGACGTCGCAGGCGACGGCGACCGATGCGATCACGGTGATCATGCGCGATATCGCCACAAGCGATGCGCGCGAAGTGGCAGCCAGCATCGAGGCGGTGACGGGCGCGTTTGCCGCCGACTGCGGCGGTTTCGGCCGGCTCGAGCTCTCGCTGTGCCCCTGGCAGGACGATATCCGCGCGGCAAAGTCAGCGGCAAAGAGCGCCAACAACCGGATCATCGAAATTGCGCCGTGGCAGACGCTGCCTGCCGATCTGTTCCGCGCGGTGGCGCAAACCCGGGATTCCGGAAGTGTCGTCGTCATGGCAGGCCAGCGCAGCTGATACGGGACGAGAAGGACATCGCATCATGAAGACCATCATCCTTCTCACCGGCGTCGCCGACCAGCAGATGGCGCTGAGCACCCTACTGCGGGCGCATAATCCCGCGCTATCGTTCCGCGGCGCCACGACGGCCGACGAACTCGCAGCGATCGAGCCCGAGGTGCTGCGCGAGGCCAGGCTGCTGTCGTTCACCACCAGCGTGATCGTCCCTGAAGGCACGCTGGCGGCGCTCGGCTACGGCGCCTACAACTTCCATCCCGGCCCGCCGCAATATCCCGGCTGGGCGCCGGCGCATTTCGCGCTCTATGACGGCGCGCGTATGTTCGGTGCGACCGCGCATGCGATGGCCGAACGGGTCGATTCTGGTCCGATCATCGGTGTCGAGTCCTTCATCATCCCCGACAAGATCAGCGTGCGCGGGCTCGAGCAGATCGCCTATGTGCGGCTGGCCCATCTGTTCTGGCGGATGTCGCACGATCTCGCCTGCGATCCCGCGCCGCTCGCCGAACTGCCGATTGCCTGGTGCGGACACAAGAGCACGAAGCAGATGTACCGGGAGATGTGCGATCTCCCGCCCGGCATCAGCGCCACCGAGCTGGCGCGCCGGATCCGCGCCTTCCACGACGACTTCCGTGGCATTCCGCTGACCTTCGCCCTGCACGGCATCCGCTTCCAACTCGCGACGGAAGCCGCGCAGGTGGCCGCGGCGCCGGAGGTGGTCTCGCCGCCGCTTGCGGTCGCGTCTTGAGGAACGGGCTCAACGCCACGTCGCGCAGAACAGCTGTCGTGCTGCGCGACAGCCAGACCTAGCCGGCGCGAGCCGCGATCTCGGAATCATGCGTCGGCGAGCGCTGCTTCGCACGCTCGAGACCGGACTCGATGCCAAGCCGGTCGAGCAAATCCGCGTCGCGGTCGCGCTGCGGATTGCGTGTGGTCAGAAGCACGTCGCCGATGAAGATCGAATTGGCACCGGCCAGGAAGCAGAGTGCCTGCAATTCATCGGTCATGTATTGCCGACCAGCGGAAAGCCGCACCACGCTTTGCGGCATCATGATGCGGGCGACCGCGACGAGGCGCACGACGTCGATCGGATCCGGCCGCTCGGCGGTGGCGTTGACCGGCACGCCCTTGACCTCGTTCCAGAGATTGATCGGCACGCTCTCGGGATGAACAGGCATGTTGGCGAGCAGCACGAGCATGCCGAGCCGGTCGGTGATCTGTTCGCCCATGCCAATGATGCCGCCGCAGCAGACCTTGATGCCGGCTTCGCGCACATGGCCGAGCGTATCGATGCGATCCTGCAGCGTGCGCGTGGTGATGATCTGGTCGTAGTGCTCAGGCGACGTGTCGACATTGTGATTGTAGAAGTCGAGCCCCGCGTCGTGCAGCCGGCTCGCCTGAGCCGGCGTTAGCATGCCGAGCGTAACGCAGGTCTCCATGCCGAGACCCTTGACGGCGCTGACCATCTCGCAGACCTGGTCAAGATCGCGATCCTTCGGATTGCGCCACGCCGCTGCCATGCAGAAGCGCTCCGCGCCGGCATCCTTGGCGCGCTGTGCGGTCGCGACCACATCCACCTTGTCCATCAGCTTTGTCGCCTTCAGGCCGGTATCGTAGTGAGCGCTCTGCGAGCAATAGCCACAATCTTCCGGACAGCCGCCGGTCTTGATGCTGAGCAGGCTCGCGGTCTCGACATGGTTGGGATTGAAATGGGCGCGATGAACCATTTGCGCGCGAAACATCAGGTCGGAAAACGGCAGCCCGTACAGCACTTCGGCCTCGGTGCGGGACCAGTCGCTGCGGACCGAGTCGGAATTGCTGTCGCCGCGCCGTTTTGCGCCTTCACTGTCGATCATCACGCTCATTCTCCAATTTCGGGCATTCACGGTCTTGCCGAACGATCCGGCCGTTCAAGCGGATGTATCTGATCGTGAGATATGCGTCCATTCCATGGCGGAGGATTCCGATGAGCGTTCTGCGTGCCGAACTGAGGTAATATCTGACGGCTTGCCGCGCCCCGGACACCAAGGAGTATTGGCGTCCGGTCTTAGCGTCCGGTCTTGGGTGGCTCAGGGCACGATCGGCGGATGATAGGTGAAGGTGGCCATCAGAATGGCTGCCAGCAGCATCACGATCGGGAAGTGGATAAAGAACTGCACCGACGTGTAGCCGATCAGGTCCTTCGATTTCAACCCGAGGATACCGAGCAGCGGCAGCATCCAGAACGGGTTGATGAAGTTCGGCAAGGTCTCGGCGATGTTGTAGACCATGACCGTCCAACCCAGATGCGCACCGACATCGTTGGCGGCCTTCATGATGTAGGGCGCCTCGATCACCCATTTTCCACCGGCGGAGGGTACGAAGAATCCGAGCAGCGCCGAATAGATCCCGACCAGGAACGAAAAGACGGTCGAATTGCTCGAGGCGCCGACGAACCAATGGGCGATCGTATCTGATAGCGTCGTGCCGTTGCTGTTCGGGACCTTGGTCAGGATCTGGGCAATACCTGCATAAAACGGAAATTGCAGCAGCACGCCGGAGACACTTGGCATCGCCTTGGAGAAGGACTCGACCAGGCTGCGCGGGCGCCAGTGCAGGATGATGCCGAGAATGAGGAAGACGAAATTATACGTGTTGAGGCCCGACAGGGTGATCAGCGGATTGCCGGACTGAAACGTCTGCCACAGCCAGCCGCAGGCCAGCAGTGCGATCAGGATCGTCAGGAGTGGACTGAATTCCAGCCAGTCGCCCGGGCGCGATGGCTTTTTGGGCTCGATGCGATCATCCCCGAGAGCGACGCCGAGATCCTCCGCCGTCTTTGCCTGCTCAGGTGCCGGCGTCGTGAAATAGCAGATGACGGCCGAAACCACAGTCACCATCGCGACGGTGACCATGTTCTGCCAGGTCAATATCGTCTCCGAGAAACCGATGACGCCGGTGATCGGCAGAAGCGACGCTGGAATGCTGCCGGCATTGGCCTGGAGCTGTGCTGCCGAAGAGGTGATGCCGAGCGTGAAGCCACAGCCTAATCCGAGATAACCGGCAGCGCCGGCGGCCCGATAGTCGAGCCGGATGTCCGAGCGTCGCGCGATCTCGCGCACCAGCAGACCCGAAAAGATCAGGCTCAGGCCCCAGTTCAACAGCGACAGGGCGATGCTGAGCATACCGACGAAGACCACCGCGCCGCGCCCGGTCTTCGGCACACTCGCCAACCGCGACAGCAATGCGGCCACCGGCGGCGACAGCGCAACGACATAGCCGCCGATCGCAACCAGCGCCATCTGCATGGTGAACGGAATCAGGTTCCAGAACCCGTCGCCGAACGCACGGCTGACGGCGAGCGGCGAACCGCCATGCAGGATCGCACCAACGGCGACGGCGATGACCGCGATCAGCACGAAGACATAAGCATCCGGAAACCAACGCTCCGCAAAAGCCACCAGGGCTTGCGAAAATCGCGCCATGATGTTGTCTGGCCCCCGTTTTCGCAGGCCCACAGTCTGATCGTGCGTTGCATTCGTCATAATTTCCCCTTCCGGTGATGCGGTTACAGCCCTAAGTCCCGAGTTGGTGGTCACAGCGCCAGCGTGAGGTCGGTCAGCGGCACGGCCTGGCAGGCGAGGCATTGCCCCTCGCTGCCGTCGACAGGACTGAGATGGGTGAACTCCCCAGCGACGACCTGCACGGCGCAGCTCTCGCACTGGCCGACGCGGCAGCCGCTTGGCAGAGCGACGCCGGCCGCATTAGCCGCATCGAGCAGCGTCCCCTGCTCCGGTCCCCACGAAAAGCTTTGCTCACTGTTGGCAAGCCGGATGGTGCGCGGCGCAAGGTCGCTCGGCACCGACGGCGGCGACACAAAGCTCTCGGCGAAGATATCGAAGCGCGGTATGCCGAGCGCCGTCACGCACGCGATCTGGGCCGCGACGAAGTCCGGCGAGCCGCAGATGTAGACCAGCGGTCGGCGCGTCGACAGCGGCCGCATCAGTTCGGGATCGAGACGGCCTTTGCGCAACAAACCCGGACTGATCGCGTCGTGCGGGAGCGGTGCTGAGTAGAACGTCACGCGCTTCAGCTCCGGTGTGCTGGCTTCCAGCTCCGCCAACCGTTGCGCAAAGGGATGCTCCCGGCTGCTGCGGCAGCCATGCAGCAGCAGAATCTCGGAAACGCGATTCTGCGGCTCGACATGCTGCAGCGTCTCGAGATGGCTCATGAACGGCGTAATGCCGATGCCGGCCGCGATGAAGATCAAGGGCCGCGCGCCCTTCAATGGCGGCGTGAAGATGCCGCCCGGGGGCTCCAGCACGACCTCGTCCCCGACGGCGAGACCATGCAGACGATCCGGCATGAAGAACGGCGCGTCGCCGCCCCGCGATTCACCGGAGAATCGTCCCTTCACCGCGATCGAAAGGACATTTGGCGTATCGCCTGATCCCGTCAGCGAATAGGCCCGCCCTTCCGGAGCGCCAGGCTGCAACGTCATGACATGCTGCCCCGGCAGGAAGTCGGGCAGCGGACCGCCATCATGCGGCAGCAGGTCGAAGGCTATGACATTGTCGGCCTCGGCGCGTCGCTCGCTGATCACGAACCGCCGCTGGCCGCTCCAGACACCGCGGCTTGCCACCGCATCGCGCCTGATGTCGCAGACGATTGCGCGCAGCGGAACCGAGCCGCTGACGGGGTCACGCGTGTCGTCGTGTAGCACCGCGTTGATGTTGCGGCTGCGATGACCGGAGGCCGCGGAGCCATCCCGGCCAAGCGGCGGACAGTCTTCCCACCAGCCGAATTCGGCAACGACGACCCGCGCGTCGAGCGCCGTATTGAGCCGTACCTTCAAACGGACGGCGCCGCCGCGCGTCTCCACCACGGCCCAATCACCTTCGACAAGTCCACGTTGCTCAGCGAGCAGCGGACTGATTTCGACTGCGGGATCGGGAGACTTCCGCCGCAGCGAGGCGACATGCCGATAGGAGGAATGAACGAACCATCCGCTCTTGGCGGTGCTCAGCACGAGCGGGAAGCGCTCGTCTGTGCCTCCTGCCAGCGGGCTCTCCGCGGTCTCGGCGTGATCGGGCAAAGGATCATAGCCGTGGCTCAGCATCAGTTCTGAATAGAGTTCGACACGCCGCGTCGGTGTTACGAAACCGGCAACGGTTTCGTCGTCGCGCAGGACAGCGTATTTCTCGTTGCGGAAGGACTGCGGGAAGCGGCGTCCTTCGGGATGGTCGCGCAAATCGTCGACACTGACACCCAGCGGAGCTAACTGGTAATTCCACCCGGCCTCGATATCGCCGCCGAAGAACAAATCGTCCATCCCGAGCTTCAGCCCAAGTGACGCCGCGATCTCGTAGTCAGCCTTCACCGCGCCGATCGGCTCGACCACGCGCGGGCGAAACTGCACGGTTTCAACCGCTGCCTGCGTGATCTCGAAGCCAATCTTGAGGGCATCGCGTTCCCACGGCATGCTGGCCGGCAGCACGAAGTCAGCGCTTTCCGCGGTCGGGTTCATGAACATGTCGATATGAACCTGGAACTCGAGCGCGTTCAGCGCCTCGCGGTTGCGTTCGGAATGGCCCTGCGAGACGACGAAATTGGTGCCGAAGGCGACCAGCGCGCGCACCCGATAGGGTTCACCCTCGAGCACCGCTTTGCTGAAGTCCCGCGCCGTGATCCATCCCTTTGCCGGCGGGCCAAGCGGTAGTTCGGCAATGCCGAGCGCCTTGGCCTGCTGTTCCCGCGGTAAGATGTTGTAGTCGTTGAGCGTCCGGGTCGGCGGCGGGACCGGCCAGCGATTTCCGCCGGGTCGATCGCAGGCGCCCGTCAGCGCATAAAGCGAAGCGATCGCGCGCTCGATCGCGGTCGCGTTGGTATGCTGACCGACGCCGGTCCAGGAATGGTAGGCGAGCCGCGGCCGATCGGCGAACAGGGCATTGAAAGCTTCGATGTCGTCGACGCGAAGCCAGGTCAGATCAGCCACACGCGCAGGCGTGTAATCGGCGACCCGCTCGGCCAGCAGTTCGAACGCAGTGACTGCTGAGATCAGCCGGCCGGCGCGCGCGCGGATCGACAACGCTCCGCGAAGTTGGCCGCCGGATTCCGGCGCGTAACGGGTGTCGCATGGCACAGTCGAGCCCGACGCATCGAGGCGGACGAAAACGCCGGCCTCGCCGTCCGGCCACACTTCGTCGGCGCGCAGGAAACGTCCGGTCGCGCGGTCGACCAGCAGAGGGCCGTTGGTCCATGCGTTGACGAAATCCGCATCATAGTTGTCTGTTGCGATGAGGTGACGGATCGCGCCCAGCGCAAGCGCACCGTCGGCGCCGGGGCGGATGCGCAGCCAAAGATCCGCCTGCTGGCCCGACCCGTTCGGTTTGGGATCGACGACCACGACCTTTGCGCCGCGCCGGCGCGCGTCGGCTATCCGCGTGGCCTGCGCCAGCCAGGTCCGTGCCGGATTGTGGCCCCACAGCACGATCGCGTCCGCATTGTCGTAGTCGGGAAAGCCGATGCCGCGACCGAACGTCAATGCGTGCGCATAGTCCTTGTGCCAACCGCAGATCTCGACCGCATAGATGAGATTGGGACTGCCGAAGCCGCGGATGAACCGCTCGACCCACTCAAAACTATCCACCATCGGCGTGCCGCTTGGGGTGGTGACGCCGAAGGCAACCGCCTCGGCGCCGCTCTCGGTCCGGATCGCGGCGAGCTTTTGGGCGATTTCAGTCAGCGCCTCGTCCCAGGACACTTCGACCCAGCCCGGGTCGGCCGCGTCCCTCGGGCGGGTGCGCTTCAACGGCACGGTCAGGCGACGCGGGCTGGCCACGATTTCCGGCGCCGCACGTCCCTTCGCACAGAGTGCACCGCCGGTCGGATGGTTATTCAATACCTCCACACCAACGAGACGCCCGTCCTCAACGACGCTGACTGCCCCGCAGCGCGAGCGACAAAGCGTGCAATAGCCGGGCAGCCGTTGTTTCACCTCAGCAGCCTCACAATCTCGCGAATAGTGACGCATTTTAGTAATGCGTTACACATTTACGTCACACGCTACTGATTTCGTCAAGGCCAAGTAATAGGCTAGGACGAATCGGAGTTCCCAACGAGAGGCGGTCGCGGCCACCCATGGACCAGAATTTACGAGAGCAGGTGCTGCAGCGCGTGCGCGCCGAGATCATTTCCGGGCAGAGTCTTCCTGGCACGATGTATTCAGTCCCGAGTCTGGCGGCGAGCCTGGGCGTCTCGAGCACGCCGGTACGGGAGGCGCTGCTGGAATTGAGCCGCGGCGGCCTGGTCGAGCCGATGCGCAACCGCGGCTTCAAGGTCGTCGAACCATCGCTGACCGAGCTGCACAACCTGTTCGATATGCGCGAGGTGCTGGAGCTGCATGCGGCAAGGCTTGTCGCCGCAAATCCCCCGCAGGATCTTCCAGATGTGCGCGGCTGGGCCGACGAGATCGCGAGGGCGGTCGGGACCGACGACGTGCAGCTCTATCTGGAAGCCGACCGCAACTATCATCGCGCGTTCATCGCGGCCGCCGGCAATGAACTGCTCACCGATATGGTGATGAACCTGCGCGACAAGATGCGGCTCTACGGCATCAGCTCGCGCGCCGGGCGGGAGCGGCAACAGGCGTCGGTCCCCGAGCACTACAGGCTCATCGACCTCGCGCTTGCCGGCGAGGCCGAGGCACTGGCCACCCTGCTCAGGAGTCACATCCGCTCCTGGGAGCCGATCTTCGCCGACGCATTGCTGCGCTCGAAGGAAAATGCCCGCGAGCCGTTGCTGCGGCAGGCGCGCAGTTGATGAAGCAGCAGATGGACCCTGCGGGGAATCGCAACCAGCGCGGATTCGCTTCAGGGACGCGTCCGTAGTCCACGCCAAAGCACGATCGTACGGCCGAGCATGATCATCGGGCGTTCGACCATCCGATAGACCAGCAAGGACACGATCAAGGTCAGCGCGATGCAGACCAGCATCGTGGCAACGTCGCTGATCTGCCCGGTGAAGGGCAGGAAGCGGTAGACGGTGACGTTGACGCACCAGTGGAACAGTTACATCGAGTAGCTGATCATCCCGATCCGCGCGAGCATCAGGGAACGTGGACGGCCGAACCTGACGGCCGCAAGGAAGACCACAAAGGCGAGCACGTAAGCGGCCAGGATCGGCAAGCGTCCTTCCATGATGAAGTTGTCACCGCGCGCCAGGGAGAAGTCCGAGATCGATAGCACCGCAGCAAACTGCGCGATGGCAAGGACCAACACGGATATGCGCGCGCTCTGGACCCACTCGACAAGCCACAGGCGCAGCAGCAGACCCAGGAACAACGACGACAGATGCATCCCCAGATACTGGACCGGCAGGTTCGCCACGCCATGCATTCGAAGCTGAACTGGGAGCACCGTCGCGGCAATCAGGGCCAGGCTAAGCGCGGACAGCACGCCGACATGTCGCAACTTGTCGACCGAGAACAGCAGTGCGACGAGAACGTAGAAGACCAGCTCGATGAACAACGTCCAGTGGATCGGCGAGAGCCAGGGTTGGCCGAACAGCGTCGGCGCCATCGTCATGTTGGCGAGCACGGTCGCCATACCCGGCGGCTCTGCGGCAAGCCACGCCATCGTCGCGAGGACTGCCGGCCCCGCCGGCTTGTCGGTCTCCCTGAAGATCTGGAGGAATAGCCGAGCGACCGCGGGCACATCCGCGGCGGTCATTGGCCTGACGGCGCCCTTCCGCTTGGCGCGCACATCAACCGGCGTTTGTGCCTCGAGTTGCGACATCTGTTGAATTCAGCATGCTCGGCTAGTTAATCTCTCGTCCAATCGTAACGGCATCGTCAAACGTCAGTATCGATGGTGTTCAAATCCCGATGACCTTGTCCCAGATCGCGCCAGTCTCATGGTGCGCTCGGACGGTCTTCGTACTGGCGCGACAAACCGGATGTCTCTGCCCGATTGCGCCTATGGGCGCTCTTCGTTGTCGCGTCTGCGCCGCCCTCCAACTTCAAGCTTGTGTCGTCAAGAACATCAACTTGTGGAGGTTAATGCGCCTCGGCTCGAAGCCGACGGCGGCGCGCCGGGAGCTTCGGCCAGCGGAACTCGTCATCGCCGATCGCGCCCATCAGGTTCGGGATGCGGATGTGGTCCGGCGTGGTCGCGGTGCGCAGATCTTGCCCGGCCTCGAGCAGCAGAACGCGATCCGCCGGGTCTTCGCTCAGGCGCGCGGCCAGCGGAACTCCAGCGAAACCTCCGCCGATGATGATCGTGTCGTATTCGTGTTCAATCGCGTCGGGTCACTTCCACTGGCGTATAATTCTTGAGATGGCTGCCGACACGCTCGATCAAGTCGCTCACCTCGATCCCGTCGTTGAAATGCGCGACGACGAGGCCTTCGGGATCCAGAAGATAGGTAATCGCGGTGTGCGGCACGTCGTAGCCGCCGTCATCAGGAGACGGGGCGCCGCGCCTGGCGAAGACGCGGAAATTGCGCTTGGCATCGTCGATCTGTGCCCGCGACCCCGTCAATCCGAGAATTGACGGATAGGCCCGCAGGTAGTCACGCATCACCTGCGGATTGTCGCGATCCGGATCGACCGTGATGTACAATGCCGCGAGCCGGACAGGGATTTCGCCGAGCGCGTCCAGCGCGGCTGAGAGCTTCGTCAGTGCCCGCGGGCATACGACTCGGCAATGTGTGAAGCCGAAGAAAACCAGCACAAAGCTGCCGCGGAAGCTCCCGGCGTCGACATCGCGGCCGTTATGGTCCGTCAACTGGAATGTACCGCGAACCGTCGGCGGTTCAGAGGAAGGCGGGGCTTGCATGCAATCACTCTTCAAACGTCATGACATAGGCCCCGGGACCCGAACCGGGATGCCTGAGCAAGAGACCGTCTTTGCACTGTTGCAAATCGACGTCGCCGTTCGCCTTACCGGGCAAGTCCGACTCTCCGCGCGCAATCTCCATGCCGTCCCGATGCAGGCTCCAGCGGCCGCGCGATCGCAAATTGCCGAGCACCACCTCACCGTCGGACGCAACGCCTCGTCCGTCCAGGGAAAATTCCAGCCGGTTGGAAACCGCGTCGAACCATGCCTTCGACACATCGAGATCGTCAGACACGCGCGTTAGCGCTGGCTCGGCGAAGCGCGACGCGTCCCACGGTTCGTTATAGAATCGCCACAAGCCATCGGGAATGTTCAGCCTTGCGTATCCCACCAGCACGTTGCCGGACATCGGTTCGATCATGGTGGCGTTTCCGTCCGCGTCGGTCGCGGCGTCGTTGCGCGGATAGTGCAAACCGCCATCGCTCCAGCGCGGCGACATGTGCCGATCGGCGTGTTTGAGCAGGCCGCGCAGCGTCGTGTCGTCGCCCATCTCGGACGCCCATGCCGCCATCCAGCCGAAATCGCAACTGTCGCTGACGATGGTCTGTCCCATGACGAGGGGGCGCTCGCCGGTGATGACAGAGAATTCTCCGTCCGACCCGGGCTTGAGGAAATCCTTCGCCTGGCCGGCGTAGTGCGCGTGCACGAAATCGCGGTTCCACATATTCATCAGCGCTCCGCACCATGCGTCGACCCACACGGCCTTGCCGTTATTCGGCCGCACCACCTTGGTGTCCTGGGCGAGCATGATGTTGTAGTGGCCGTTGTCTCCGATCCTCCCGAAATCCTTCCATGCCTGTTCGTACCCGCTGACAACATCGGTGGCGATCGATCCGCCGTAGACGAGGTCGTGGAGCCGGAAGCCGAGGATCGCCGGCTGATTGCAGATCTGGAACGTGCAGTTCGGTTCGCAGGCGACGCCCAGATATCCGCTCTCAACCATCTGCCAGTAGAGATGCGCGTTGAGTGACTTCTCATCATAGACGAAACGCTTCTCCTCGCCGCCCCAGAAATAGGACCAGAACCGGAGTGTGAGCGCGCCAGGCTGCGCATAGCGGTCGTCGTCGAACAGATAGTGGTACATCAGCGCCATCGACTGCAGGTACGCACTGTACATGATGTTGTCCCGGATGACGGGGTCCCACTGCTCGACATACAAGGAGCTGAGATGCGCGTTGAAGATGCTGCCGCCCCGGCTGACGTCGCGCCAATACATCCACACTTCGGGAAGCAGCATCTTGCCGATCAACCGCTCGAAGATCGGCTTGAACACACCCGGTGCGGCAGGCAGTCTGTGCCGGTGCGTGAGAGCGAGCGCATAAGCCATGTAAGCCAGCTGGAATCGGTAACCGCCAAAGTCTTCCTGCCCGTACCCCTTGCCCTTCATCAGGTCCCATTGGTTCGGCGGTTGACGGGACAGATTCGCGAAATGCCTGAGATGGCCGATCTGAAGGCGGTCAAGGCCTGCCGCGGGATGGGGCGAGCCGCCGGTTCGGCGTGGTTCGCCGGGATTGTTCATCGATTCGTCCTTCCTGACCGTCGCTTGCGACGTTTTCGCTTGGCCGTCATCGCGGCGCGGCGCGTCGGTCCTCATTTCTAGCGGTATCCCCGATGGCCCGTACAGCGTCAAATTCCACATTGTGTTCCGTCGGGGCCGCGGACGGCCATGAAGCCGGAACGCGACTTGACTGGCGGCCCCCACGCGACGGTGCGACACAACGACCCCGACGGGCAACTCGGCAAAAACCTGTCAAGCGCGCGCATCAGAACCATTTCGGTTTATCGACATTGAAAATCAGTGTATAGATGTCCTCGTCTTACCCGCTTGAGGGGCGCTTCGCGATCGTCGCGAGTGTTGCGGTGGGATGCGGTGGACGCCGATGTCGCGACTGACGAGCGTGGCTAAGGCTGACGGTGAAGTCGTGCAGGCCTGACGCCCTCGTGGCAGGTGTCCTGTCCGCAAGAGGCTAACGCTTCTGGCGGACGGCGGTGACAAGCAAGTCTGGTCTCGCCGGGGAGCACGTATAAGCCGTAACCCATCGCGCAGGGAAAGCCGGGTTGTTCCCGGTTACACCTGTGGTCCTACCCCGGTGCTTTTTGTTGCACCGGGCCCATGGGTGCGATCGGCACCCGGCTTTCCCTGCGCCCTACTCAAGAAGAGGGCAAACGAAATGCAAGACTCGGACAATCGATGTCGCGAGAACGCGGAAGTATGGCTACCGACCGCGCACCAGTCGAGTTAGCGTTGCGGCTTGTCCTTCTGGTCGGCAACCCAGACGTCGCTCTGCTTGATCTGTTCGATCAGCGCCTCCGGGCTGAATTTCCGGAAACCCGCCGGCAGTTCGAACGACGATGCGGACTGCGGTCCGTCCTTGATATTCTCGACCGCAATGACCGTCCCGTCCTCACGCTTGATCCGCAGCGGGATCCTTCGTTCTCGATCGATCCAGCCGAAAAACGCCGATCCAGTTCCGGAGACGGCGCGAAAGACGGCCGCACGGCGGCCCAGGATCATCTCCTCGCCTGCCCGCTCGCAGCGCCAATCACCGTTATCTGCCAGTCCGGCGAGATGCGCCATCGCCTGCCAGCGCCGGCACGGCTCGTCCGGATCGACAGGAACCAACAACCGGGTAAGTTGGCTCGACTGCCGGGCATCCATATAGACCCGTGCGCCGGGCCGCACGAAATAGGCCGACGGTTTTGCCGCGTCGACCAGAAAGAAGCCATCGGCAAATTCCGGCGTTTCTATCCTGATCTTGCCGTCGAGAACGCGCAGCCGTCCCGCCGGCGTTGTCGCGGCATCACGCTGCACGACGATGTCGGCGGAGAATTGCTGCGCACCTGCCGCACCCGGGCCGCCCAGAATGGCCACGCCGAACGCCACAACACCGAACCGCACCACCTGATACAGGCGAGCCAAGACCACGCTCTCGATCATTTCCAGTATCTCAACCAAGGAAAGTCGACGCCGACCGGACCGCAGGGTCCGATCGGCGCCATTTTGCGGGATCACGCGAGGTCCCGATTACTCGAGGTAGGAGATATCCGAACGCTTTTCGAAGTCGAACGCGTCGAACATGTCAGCGAGCGCCGGGCTGTTGGTCGGCACATACTGGTTGCCCCTTGCGTATGTCGGGTTCGGCAGGTTGTCGCGGCTGCGGTTCGTGAGCGGCTTGAGGTCCCAGTTGCGCTCGATGAACTTCAGCAGCGAGGCGTGGTCACCGTAGTTATGGTAGATCTTGCCGCCGGTCGAATAGGGCGACAGGATCAGGATCGGCAAGCGCGGTCCGTCACCGAAGAAATCGATCGACTGGATGTAGCCCGAATCCCAGTAACCGCCGGCCTCGTCCCAGGTGATGAACACAGCCGTCTCCGCCTTCAGCTTCGGATTGGCTTCAAGGGCGCTGAGGACGTTGGTGACATAGGCTTCGAACAGATCGACCTTCGAGCTCTGCGGATGACCGTCAAGCAAGCCATCCGGCTTGCCGAACGCCACCGAAGGCAGCTCGTTTTTCTCGATCGCCGTGATCAGATCGGCGGTGTCCTTGACATGCGCCGTCCGTACCGTCGGGTCGGCCATGATCGAGGTCGCGTATTGGAACGGGTTGCAGATCTGGCAGTAGGCCACGCCGAGCGCGTGAGCCGGATCAGCAAGAGCCGCGGCGCTCAGGTTCGGGTTGGCCGCATTTGCGGCCACCGCCTCGTTCGAGAGCGCAACGGCGTCGTTATACGCGCCACCGTAGTAGGTCCACGAAACCTTCTTCTCGATCAAGGCGTCGCCGATCGTCCTGACCGACGATGGCGGGAGGTTGCTGCCACCCGAGAGCGCGCCGTTGGGCAGGAAGCCCGGGTTGGTGTTGTTGAGCATGTAGTAGTGGTTCGGCTTGCAGTTCGGTTCCGCCGCGTAGGGCAGCGCCTCGAGGTAGCTGACGATCGGCTTGACGCCCGGCTGGCTGAAGTCGCCGCAATTGCTGAAATTTCCGTCAACCGTATATCTGTTGACGCTGCCGGCGACCGGGTTCGGATTGGCGATCAGGCTCGCCGGTGGCGTGACCGGGTTGCCCTTGCCGTCGCTCCAGAAGCCCGCATCGCCAGTACCGAGCAGGAAGTGGTTGGCGCCGGTGCCGCCATGGAACGACTGATGGAAATTGTCGCCCAGGGTAAAGCGGTCAGCCAACGTCTTCAGGACCGGAGCCTGACCCTGCTCGACGTTGTAGAAGCCCATCTCATTGCCCTGGCTCTTGTTGCTCGCCGAGTAGGTCGCCATGACGTGGGGGAACAGATCGTTCAGGCAGCCCGAGTTGTTGCTCTTCGAGGCGGTCGCCGCGCTGCAATCCTCCTGTTGCCAGTCCTGGTAGAAGCGGTGGGTCGTGTCACCGGTGTAGTCGTCATCGCTGATGTTGGCCCCCTGCAGCAGGAACGGTCCGGCGAGGCTGCCGGCGCCCGGAACACGGCTATCGAGAACTCCCTGCGGCAGACCGGAGGCGCCGGTCGTCAGGATGTCGAGGTCGCCCTTGTCCATGTCCTTCTCGACGCCAGCTTCCGCGATCGTCTTGAACGGGGCGCCGGTGTCGCTCTGTGCCTGCGGAGTGCCGTTGGTGTTGGGCTGCGGCATCAGGTTGGCCGGGTTGTAAGGTGTCTTCGCGATCGCCGGAGCACCGACATAGTAGGACGGCTGGCCCGCAGCCGAGAACTGCTGCGCCTTGGCGAAGTTCGGACCGGGCGAGCCGTCCTCGTTGACGATGCCCTTCGACAGCAGGTTCGAGATGGTCTCACCCCGGCCCTTCGGCTTGTAGACACCGAACGTATGATCGAGGCCGCGATTCTCACCGATCAGGACGATGACGTGCTTGATCGGCGACGCCGTCTTCACGTTGCTGGCCGGATCGTGGTCCTTGTTGTGTTCACCGCGCTCGGCGTTATCAGCGTCGTGATGGTGCGCATGCGAGCGCTTGTCCCAATCGCTGTGGCCGCCAAAATTCGCGGCGTAAGCAGCTGTGGTCACGACGATCGTGGAAGCAATGCAGATCGCGGTGGTGGTTCGCCAGCGATCTCTCGAATTGAAGGGCATATCGACTCCAAACGGTTGTTGTTGTTAGCGCCGCCGGTAACTAGTGCATCAACATGACGCAGGCATATCGCTGCGATGAAACGACGCACGACGCGCACGATGATTTCCGGTTTTTTCTCGATGCTCTCGTCTGCCGAAACAGTCGACGATCACGCGCGCGCCTTCGGTCGCCGGCGATGTGCCGGCACGACGGAAAGCGGCGCGCCTGTTCGATGCGCGTTAGCGAGCCACGCGCCTTGATTGCAGGACTTGACGAAGGGCCATGTAGTGCTGGTCATGCACGGCGGGATTGAAGAGCGACCATTGCTCGGCGCCAGCCAGCAGCGAAGGCACGGCGGCAGCCATGAGATAGCGATAGTTCCTGTAGTCGGCGGCGGCTTCCGCGGTTCGCCCATCGCCGACCGCGATCTCGATCCGCCGCAGCAGCAAGACAACCTCCTTGAGCGCCCCGCGTGCGTTCACCCGCTCCTCGCCGCCACCCGAGACGCTGGTGTTCTTTCGATCGGGATATTGCTCCGTCAGCTCACGCAACTCGCCACCGATGGTCTCGACGGCCAATCCAACAACATCCTTGTCGCCGGCGGGAATGGCGGTCCCCAGCACGGTTGCAAAGTCGTTGATCTCCTTCAGCGAAGCGGCAGCGCCTTCATGTTCATAAGGCTGCGTGCCATCTCCAACGGCGGTGAGGTAAGCCACCAGATCCTTCCGGTCCTGCGCCGTCAGACCAAGTGCGAACACCGAATCAAAATGCGCCACTACCTGATCGTAGCTATCGAAGCGACCGTCATGAAAGTATGGCGCATTGAAATCGGCGTTGCGCAGCGTCGGCGTCTTGAATAGACCGCCCGATCCCACGTCATGCTGCCTGTGATCGACGAAGGCGCCCGACGGAACATGGCATCCGGCGCAGCTCATGCCGGGATCGTGCGGGAACGGCTTTGCGAACAGCGCTTCGCCGCGCCGCTCCGCATCGCTGATCTTGCCGATCAGCCTCCCGCCCGGACCAAGGCTCGGATTGGGCAGGAAATCGACATCCTGGAGATAGGCCACAATGGCGTCGACAATCACCGGCGACGGCTCGGGTCCAGCAAACTCGTTGACGATAACGTTGCGAACGAAGTCGTGCAGCGAGGCCATGCGGCCGTCGGCGCCGTAAGGCGCCAGATAGCGTGCGCCGCGCAGGCTCGGGATTCGCACGGGGTCCAAAACGCCATTGTCCGCCTTCGGATTGAACAGCGGCCCGGTCGTGTCGAAATTGCCCGGGCGCGTCGACATCCTGGGCATGAAGAATTTGGCGTTGCCGGCACCGTTGACGTGGCAGGTGCCGCAACTCATGTTCGCTTGCTGCGCGACGCCACCAAGGATCGAAGGCGAGCTGAACGCCAGATTGCCAAGATTGACCAGATACGATTTGCTACCCGAGATATCAGAGCGAAACACCTCGCGTGGCCGATCAATCGCGTCCTCGTTCAGCTCGGTGCTGACAGGCAAGGCCGTCTGGTCGCCGTCGACCGGAAAGGCCTTGGCGACCCGTCCATGCGAGGAAACAACCACGAGGCCGAATGCGGCTGCGGCGATGCAAAAACGATAGAAGCTCATCGCGATTGAGCCTCCAGTGTCGGCCGCTCCAACCCCAGCTTGACCGACGCGGCCTGCAGCGCGACCACCAGCTCTTCGCTGGCGCGTCGCAGCGCGCGAACATCGACGTGCGGCAGATCAGGAGCCGCGACGATGGTCTTGAGCTGCTCGATGCGCTCCGTCACCTGCTTCGCAAGCCTCGCATCTGTTACCTTGAGGGCATCGGCAAAGATGGTCCGATAGGCAAAGTCGATGCCCACGACATTGTTGCGCATGTCGCCAAGCGAGGTCCCGCTGATTCGGGATTCACCGCCATCCGCCTTGCTCTCACCCACCTCGTAGGCAAGTCGTGCGATCCCGTCGAGCAGACCTTGCGGCGTCAACGGTATGGTGGGCAGTTTGCGGTGGAGCTCGCCGAGATGCTTGATCAGCATGTCGGTATCGCCCTCGACATCGGTCCGGCCGGCGCCGAACAATTTTGCCTCGATGGCGTGAAATCCGCTGTCGGCATTGGGCCAGGCATCAATCAGCCTATCGAGTTCAGGAACAAAGCCGGCGGTGAAGACCTCCGAACGCTCCCAGCCGGCGCGGGCCGCGAGCCAGGCCTTCTTTGCTCCTGTCAGATCCTTTGCGGAGACATGCTCTCGCAAGTCCTTGATGCCAGCCAGCGCCGACCCGATTCCCGCGATCATGTACGGGCGATAGCGCTCGGCCGCATCATCAAGCGGAGTGGCGCTTGCCCGACCCATCCCACTCGCAATGGCCACCGCTACAAGGCACCGCACCACTCTCTTCTTCATCGATACCCCCAGGACGCGGAGTGCAGCGTCGTTCGCGACGCTGCGTCCAACGGTCGCAGCAATATTGTCGGCGTGTTATGCCGTTTTGTGACGGTATCGCTTTGCTTCGGGACTTCTCCGGAAATAACAACATTTTTCTGCCGAGCAATCTTCTCAAGCGCCATCAGGAGAAACCCGCACGCGCATTGACGACAAAATAATTTCTTCAAGAAAAGTTCATACTCTCGGGTGACGCCAGATATGGTTGATCGGCGCCGGGCTCCACCTTCTTCAGAGAACGATATGACGGCCGACGCCGCACCGCTTCTGTTCGCAGCATTCTTCGCAGCGCTGTCCCTGCTGTGCGGCAGCCTTGCGCTGATCGATCTTCGCCGTGGCATTATTCCGGATGCACTCAACCTGGCGGTCGGCGCCCTTGGTCTGGCCAAGACCGTCATCGCAGGCGGCGCCATGGCTGGCGTCGAGACCGCCGCAGAGGCGATCGTTGTCGGAGCTATTTTTTGGCTATTTCGTCAGCTCTATTTCGCTGTAAGGAAGATTCAAGGACTCGGGCTCGGCGACGTCAAATTTCTCGCGGCAGCCACGCCGTGGGTCGGCCTCACAGGCATTCCCGTGCTGATCCTGATCGCCGCGCTCTCGGCGCTGATCGCGATCGGCGGCGCGCAACTGGCCGGACAAAACCTGACGCGGCAGACCTCGCTGCCGTTCGGTCCATTCCTCGCCCTTGGCCTGCTGTCGGCCGTAGCCGCACAGCAATGGTTTGGCTTCAACTAAAAGTCCGCCGACTCTTGGCCGGCGGACTCGTCATGTCACCAATGAAGGTTGTCAGTGATCCCAGCCACCGCCGTCGCCGTCATGACCGTGATGGCCACCATGGCCACCGTCATCGAAGTCGAAGAAGTCGAACAGGTCGCTGAGCGCCGGGCTATTTACCGGAACGTATGGATTGTTCGGCGCGGCAAATGGGTTCGGGTAATTGTCACGGCTGCGGTTGGTGATCGGCTGCAGACGCCAGTTCCGCTCGATGAATTTGATGATCGAGACGTGATCAGCATATTCATGCGAGATATGGCCCTGCCTGGCATAAGGAGAGACCACGATCAGCGGGATACGGGTGCCGTCGCCGAAATAGTCGAGTGGCTGCACATAGCCCGAGTCGAAGTAGCCCCCACCTTCATCGAAGGTGACGAAGATCGCGGTATCCTTGGCATAATCAGAGGCCTCGACCTGGTCGACGATCTTCTTTGCGAAGCCCTCAAACAGATTGAGCTTGGAGGACGACGGGTGACCGTCGGTGAAGCCGCTCGGCTTGACGATCGAGACGGCCGGCAGGCTGTGCTTGGAGATGTCCGTGTACAGGTCGACCGAGTCCTTGATATGGGCAGCGACCTGCTCCGGATGCGACATGATTGACGTGTCGTACTGGAACGGATTGCAGATGTTGCAGTATTCGTCAGCGGTGGGACCAGCTACGCCCCAGTTGAGCTGGTACGGATCGTTGACGTAGTTGTTCCACTGGTCACCGTAGTACTTCCACGAGATGCTCTTCTCGTTCAGGCTGTCGCCGATGCTCTTGCGGGTCGACGGCGGGATCGTGAACGGCGTGTTGGACGGGTTGGTATCGGTGTAGGCATTCTTCCCGTTGCCGAAATACCCCGGGTTGTAGTTGTTCAACAGATAGTAGTGGCCCGGTTCGCAGTTGGGATTGATCCGCAGCGTCTTCAGATAATTGACGATCGGCTTGACGCCGGGCTGGTTCGTATCCGAGCAGTCGCTGTAGGAGCCGCCGCCGGAGACCGGGTTCGTGGAAAAGGGCGGCGGAAAGCCGCCATTGCCGCCGGCGCCGTAACCGTCCTCGGTGTACCAGTTGTTGGTGCCCATCGCCGGATTCGGGTTCTCAATCGTATGGACGATGCCGGCATCGGGTGTGCCGCCGAACACCTGCACACCATTCGGCGGCGCAATCGCGTTGCCGTAGTGGTCGCTGAAATAGATCATGTCTGCATGGCCGAACATGATGTGGTTGGCTCCCGTGCCGCCGTTGACGGACTGGTGGAAATTGTCGCTCATCGCATATTGCTTCACCAGGCTCGTGAAGTAAGGCACGTCGCCCTTCTGCACATTGTAGAAGCCAAGTGCGGTCGACCCCTCGCCCGTGGTCGTCGCGGTCGGCGAATATTCGGTCGAGAAATTGGAAGGCTGCGCCGCGCCGTTGGTACCGGCGCCGACGGTCACTTCGACCCACGCGAACAAATTGCCGTTGCAGCCCGACGGATTGTCGCGGCTCGCGGCCGAGGTGTTGCAGTTCAGCTGCTGCCACATCTGATAGAAGCGATGCACCGGGCTTGCCGCATAGGCGTCATAGGGCATGACGTCGCCGTTGGTGAGCTGGAACGGGCCGGCCGGCAGCGCACTGACATTGCTGATGCGCTGGTCGGGGGTCTTCGACGACTGACCGGTGCCGCCGCTCAAAAGATACTGGTAGTAATCGGCGGGCAGCCCGGATTCGGACTGCTGCGCCAGCGCGAGAGACGCCTCACAGGTCGTGATCGGCGAACTGCCGCATTGGTTCGGGATGTAGGAGACCTTGGGGCCGCCGACCAGCGGCGCCGGCAACTGATCCTTGGGGAAGCTTTGCTTCGGCGGGCTCAGCAGGAACGCATCGTTTGAACCGGTATCGGTGGCCGAGAGCTGATGAGCCTTCTCGAAATTCGGACCTGGGACGGCGTTCTTTTCGTGATCGAGCTTGACGATGCCCTGCGAGAGCAGATTCATCACGCTCTCGCCCGGCCGCTCAGGCACGTAGGTGGCAAACACGTGATCGAAGCTGCGGTTCTCGCCGATGATGACGATCACGTGCTTGATCGGCGTTCTGGTCTCCTCCCCGCCGTGATGTCCCCACTCCTGCGCGAGGGCGGGACCGGTGATGAATTGACCCAGCGCCAGCGCGCTGAGGGTAAGGCGGCAACCGTGCAGCCAACGTGATTTGTGCCTGTTGTGCATCAAAGCTCTCCTTTGGTCTTCTGGTTAGGCGGCGTAGTCGAAGTCGCAGTATTCCCTGGCACTACCGTGATCCGCCCCATCATGCCGCCGTCCTCATGTTCGAGGACGTGACAGTGGTAGACGAAGGTGCCGACGATGCCGGGATCGCGAAAATCCATGCGCAGACGCACGCTGGGATATTTCAGCATTCGGCCGTTGTAGTAGGGAACGTTGACGGTATCGCGCAGGAACGGCTCGTTGACCGCGATGCCGGACCAGTCGAGCAACTCGAAGTGAAGCTGATGGATGTGAAAATCATGCAGCTCCATCGAGCGGTTCTCGATGATCCAATCCTCGACATCGCCCTGCTTCACCACAATGTCCGGCACATCCGATTGCGGATCGAACGGCTTTGGCGAGTTTCCGTCGATGGTCATGAAGAATTTGGTCGGACTGTTCGGGTCGTCGGGATTTTCCGGTTGCTCGGAAAAGAACAGTTTCCTGACGCGCACCGGTGCAACGTCGCCAACCCACGGCCTCTCCGGAGGCGGCAACGGCTCGGCACGCGTGGACAGCGCAGCCTGGGGCTCGCCGGCATCGGCTGCGCTCGTGATCGCCATCAGCGCACGGTTCGGATCGTTCTCGCCGGCAGGCCCGGTGTCGACGGCACGCGTCACCAGCAGTGCCGGCACTCCGGCCGGCGGGCCCTCGACGATGAATTCGGCGCGAGAGCCGGGCGGCAGGCCGATATGCTTGACCCATTGCACCGGCGGAGACGGGCTGCCCTGGAACCGTAACGGCACGCCATCGATGCCGACGACGCCGATCGGTTGCGGCGCGCGGCCGACCAGCAAGGCCAAATCGAGATACGTGATCGCGGAGGCGTTCAGCACCCGCCAGAGCTGCCGCTCGCCCGGCTTCATCGACAGCGTCGCCGGCGGATAGTTCGGATACGGCACCGGCACGAAATTGATCGACAGGTCTTTCGACGGCTTGCCGAAGCCGGTGCCGGAATTGGCGACGTCACCGTCATTGTCGAGCTGGCTCTTCGTCATCACGGGCTCGAATTTCGATGGCGACGCGTCGGGATTGACGAGATCCTGGTCGCGAATCACAAGCACGCGCTCGGGCAAGCCGGCGAGCGACGGATCGGCGCGCTCGATGCCCTCGATGATCAGCGCGCCGGAGGCACCGCCGAGCACTTGGGTCTTGCTGAAGCCATGAAGGTGCGGGTGATACCAATAGAGGCCGGGCGGCGCATCGTCGGGAACACGCAGGCGATATTCGAACGGCTTGTCGTCGGGCTGGATCGAGGTCTTCAGCACGTCATCCTGGTGGCAGACTGGCGGCACGTTCAGTCCGTGGAAGTGCAGATTGGTTGAAACCGGCGTCATCGCGCCGCTGTCGCAGGGATCATCCTTCACTTTTGTCGTGCAGATCGGCGCGCCGGCGAGCGCGCGGTCGATCGCAGGCGTCGCGGTATCGAGGTCAACGAGGTCGTTCTTGAAATGGATGACCAATTGCTCGCCTGGCTTCAGGCGCAGGGTCGGCGATGGTTTGCCGTCCGACGTCAAGTAGCAGTAGCGGACCGTCCCATCCGGCAACTTCTCGTCGTGGACACTGAGATCGGTTTCGAGCACGCCGTCATGGCTGCGCAATTCCGCCGGTTCCACGACAGCGCTTCCAGGCTGGGGTCGGGTGCAAACGTCCTGCGGCGTGCGTTGCAGCTCCGGCAAGCCGGTTGCGCCAAGCCAAGCGGTCATGGCACTCGCTGCAAGCCCAAGGCATGCGGCGACGATGACACAAGAGATGGTCGAATAACGTCGAAGCACGCCGTCCCGCCAATGCGCTGCCGTCAGCCGTGCGAGACCGCGCTGACGCCAACCACGGCTCCAACCCGAATTCTTGCGACTGCGGCCGTTGACAAGTGTTTTTGTCTGACGAGGCCAACGCTACATGCGCGTTGTTGCGGTATTCTGGCAGGTTTCTAACAACCAAATGACAGTGGATCGCGACATATCGGCACGGAACTTTTCTCAACGCAGCTGGCGAGTATCTCGCGCCCCTCAGCGAGGACTAGCTGTGATCCACGCAGTTCGAAGGCTCAATGTCGCCTCAACTCGGCCTGCGGCGTCGAGCCGTCGGCATTGACGGGTGTCAGCACCACCTGATCGCTCGCTCGTCCACCGGGGGGCGGCAATGTCAGTGTCGCCGCCTGCCGATCCATCTCCATTATGACCTCGCGGCCTCCGATCGTGCGCAGCTTCCATCCCTGATAGTCGTCGCCGAGCTTCAATCGAAGCGGCTGCTTGGTCGACTGATCGAGAAAAATGCCAAAGCTCTCTTCGTCGCTCGCGATGGTTCCGACCAGCGACAATGGCGGCGGCTGGACTGCCTTACTCGGGGGCGGCGGGGGTGGCGGCGCAGGCGCCGGCTCCGAGGTGACCACTGGAGGCGGCCGACGCGACGGCGAGAACACCGGACGATCACGCGTGCCCGGTAATCGCGTGAGCGGAATCGCCCACAGCGGGTTGGCGCTCAACGGACGTTCCGGCTCCGGCGGCGGCGTGACAACGCGGACGGATGTCACCGGTGCGCTCGACCACGGCGTGAGCGGTCCGCCCAACCGCGTCTCCTCAGCGATCCCGGCGTCGAGTGCGTCGCTCGTGATCGCAGCGGTCGCTGCCGCTGCCGCGTGAAGCGATAGCACAAGCGCCACGGAAGCGATTGCAACGTAGCGTATCATTTGGCGCCTCGCCATTGCCCTGATACGCCGAGCAGAACCCGCAATTTGCCGGGCTGCGCGCCGGACGCGGAGGTCGCGCTCTGGACCACCAACTGGTCGATGAACAAGAACGGCATTCCAGCCTCGATATCGTAGAGCAACTGCTGCAACTGAACCTGCTCGACCTCGCAGCTCGCGATCATGCTGAGGAATCCGGGCTTGCTCGACGGGCTCTGCACGTCAAGCTGTGTGGAAAGCACATTGCCGCCGTACTTCGTCACCGCGCTCGCCACCCGCTGCAACAGCGTCGCGCCAGCGACCGTGACGGTCGCGCCCTCCAGATAGGCAGAACCTGGCGGCATCGCCTCGCCGGGCGCGGTGGCAGCCGCGCCGTGGCCGTCGAGCTGTTCGAGCATGCTTGCCGATGCCGTAACCTCGCCGCGCCGCTCGATGAGGTCGGCGATCGACGTCACCACGGTAACGAGCAAAACGATGACGAGACCGGCATAAGCCGCCCCCGCCAAGATCGGCGAGGACGTGACGAGCCTTGCTGGCGCGGACAGGATGCTCATGTGCCGGATCCGAAATAGGCGGTGAGATGAGCTTCGATGTGGAAGCGCTCGCCGGGCTCGTTGGTTGCATGCGTGGTCGGCGCAAAGAAGGTGACGCGGGTGAACTGCGGCGACTGTTCCATCAATCGAACCAGCGACGGCGCATCCTGGGTCATCCCGGCGACCTGGACCTTGTCGCCTTCGATGCGAAGTTCGGTGATGTAAGTAGAGTCGGGCAGCGCCTTCGAGATCGCCTCCAGCACCATGACGCTGGATGGCGTGGTCTGCTTGCGCTTGGCGAGCAGGCCGAGCCCTGAGACGGAGCCGTTGGCACCGAGCCGCAGCGAGGCGCGTCGCTGCGAGATGCGCTGCTGCAAATCGCCGAGTTCCGATTGCAGCGAGCCACCGAAATAGGCACCAGTCAGCAGCGACGCGGCTGCGGCGAGTGCGGTCGACAACAGGATCGCGCGCAGCAGGCGAGGCACGTTGACCGCGGCCCCAACCACGCTGCGCAGCGGCTTGTCGATCAGCTTGATCGGCGCGGAGGCATCGGCCGGCGCCAGGATCGCAACTGACGCGGCGTCGACCTTCTCGGCGAACGCGATCACGGGAGCGATTTTCAGCTTCGAGGTCGCCGCAATGATCACATCGATCCGGTCGTTCGCAACTGATACCGGCGAACTCCAGCCGAACACGGCATCATCGACGGACCATGGCGTCAGGCGATCGACCTGCGCCCGGATCATGCCGTCGAGGAAATCGGCAGCCTTGCTCGGGAAATCGAGCGGATGCGTCATGACGTGAGCTGGCTGCAACAGCACTTCTATGCGGCCTCCCCGGAGCGCCGCGTTCCACTCCGCCGACAGCGACGGCTGCGGCTTGCCGCTGTCGAGGCGGAAGGAAACATCGGACAGGCCAGTTCCGCCCTTCGCGGCGATCAGACTCGCCGTGAGCGCGCCGTCATCCGCTTCGACAAGTCGTATCTGCTGCGCGCGCATGAAACGGCCGGCCACGGTGTCGACGGCGCGGCTTACCGCGTCGATCCACCCGGCTAAGAACTGCTTTGCGTCCGAGATCAGCGCCATCAGGACCTCCGGCGCACGGGCCGCGCCTCGGCCGGCTCGATGTCGTCCTGCCACGACAGCAGGCGGTAAGGCTCGCGTCTGTCGCCGAGCGCGATCACGACTTCGGAAGTGGAGCGGCGGCCACTGGCAAAATCGATCGTCGCCGCGACGCGGTAGCACGGGCTCTTTGCTGCCGGTGCAGCGCTTTTTGGGGGAGCGGACGGATCGGCCGCAGCGAGCGAGCCGCCCGGCGAGGCGATCCCTCCGCCGAACGGATCCATGTTCGCTTGAGAGTTCTTTGCGAAGGCCGCGACCACTTCCGGTGCCGCGATGGTGGCATCGATATCCGACGACCCATTGAAGACGGTCACAAACGGCAAAACGCGATCGACCAGAACAGGCGAAAGGCCGGCGACCAGCGCCAGCTCATTGACATGCGTGAACAATGACTGGCGCGGCGAATAGCCCAATGCCGCGTAGCGCGCCCCCTCTTCATCGGTGCTGTCCGGCGTGGGCCGGCTGCGCCAGCCGACGACACGCTCCGCAACCTCATTGGCCACATCCTTGCTGGCCCCAAGTCCCGCGAAGAGGGCTGCGAGCACGTCCTTCGACGCGAAATTCAGATCGATCCGGGCTGCCTCGGACGTGAAGGTGACATCGACATTGGCGTCGTCCATCCGGAAATGAAACGTCCCCTGCGCCGGCCTGGTATCGCTGCCGGCCAGGGTTAGCTGATAGGCGGTGAGCTCGACGCTGGCCGACACCAACGCTTCGTTCTGCAAGGCGGTGTCGCTGATCGCCATCGCGCGCGCGGATTGCGACAGATAGAGCCCAAAAATCATCGCAAGCGACGCCAGCGCGATGAGAAGCCAGAGCACCGCGACAATCACGAAGCCGCGTTGCGAATCCTGGACGGAAGACCGCCTCATGGCTAACCTCCCTGCCCGGCGGCGAGGGTCCGGACGGAGGTGTCGGCGGCATTCGGCTGATCGGTCTTGTCGTTGCAGTTGCCGTCCGGCCGCGTACAGTCGCTTGGAACCTGAGCGTGGATCGATGCAATGGTCGACACCTGCAGCACGCGCTGGCTCCCAGCATCGCGGACGGTCACCTTGATCATGGCCGGCAATCGCCCGGCGTCGCGCCAAGTGCTTTTCCAGTCTCGATCCGGTCCCGCATAGGCAAAGGACAGCCGGAACGGCGCGCGCAGCAGCACCACCGGATCACCGAAATGCAACTGCTCGGACAGTGTCGAGCCGAGCGGCAGCGGCGCAAATCGCGTACGCGAGCGAACCGCGACGAATCCGAGCCGGTCGGTCGTCTCGCCAAGTCGCACGACATCGAGTCCCTGTCCGATATTCGGACCAATCGCTGTGCGCACGAAGGTGACCGACAGCTCCGATCCGACGAACAGCGGACGGCGAGACTCACGATTGGCGGGGACATATTCGGCCGCGGCAAGGTCGGCCGCAATGCGTTGCAACGCGGTACTGATCGCCTCGTCGCGCTGGATCCGGCCGAGGCCGCGGTTCCAGTTCGGCAACCATTGCGCCGCGACGCTGACAAGCGCCGACAGCACGAGACTCATCAGGGCGAGCGCGACGATGGCTTCGATCAGCGTAAAGCCACCTTCCCTTGCGCGCGAACCGGTCTCCGCCACGGTCATTCGGACGCCCTCTTCATCAGGCGGACCGTACGAATATCCGAGGTCACCCCGCTGGGCGACTTCACACGAACCCTGACGAGCTCAGGGACCCAGGCCACGGCGGAATCGGGAACCGTCCAGTCGCCGCCAAGTGGGACGACGTCCACCGTCCAGCGATAGCCGTCCGCTTGCCCCGACGATGTTCCCTGCTGAAGCTGCTCGCGCGGCGGTATCGCCGCAGCCATCGCCGTGCGCATGGCCTGCGTCAGCGCAACATGCGCCCCGATGGCGCGGACACCGCGCACATTGCTCGCCATCACCGATCCGATCGCGACGATCACGACAGCCACCAGCGCCAGCGCCACCAGCACCTCGAGGATCGTGAAGCCGGCGTCGCGCCGCTCAGTTGATGCCGATGTCGCGGGATACAATCTCGACCCTCCCGGTCAGCCAGTTGACGCGAACTTCATAGGCCGCATCGAAGCGCGCCAGCGCGATGGTGCCGCCGCACGACATGCCATCTGCGAAGAAGCGAATGGTCGATAACGCCGCCTGCCGGTGACAGGTCTGCGGCAGCACCGCCTCGAAATGCACGTCATCCGGAATCCGGATCGCCGCCTGCGAGGCGCCGGACCTGATCGTGCGCCCGCCCGCATCGACCAGCGCAGCGATGCTGATGTGGCGCCGGATCGCAGCATCGCGGTCCGCCATCAACAATGTCGCCGCCTGCAGGGCATAGCCCTGCAGGCGGGAGCGCGACGTTTCATGTGGAATGAACGGCAGAAACACGGCCGAAAGCAGCGCGATGATCGCGAGCACGCAAACCATCTCGAGCAACGTGAAGCCTTGTTCTGCCTGGTCATTCATTTTTGGCGGACAGATTTTCGAGCGAGATGTCGGCGGCGGTCCCGCTGCCGCCTTCCTGGCCGTCAGATCCGTAGGAGACGATGTCATAAGGGCCGCGCTCACCCGGCGAACGATAGACGTAGACGTGGCTCCAGGGATCGTTCGGAACGCCGCCGCCCTTCAGGTAGGGCCCATTCCAGGCGGCCACTCCCGAAGTCGGCCGTACCAGCGCGGTCAGTCCTTCCGCACTCGACGGATATCGGCCGGCGTCGAGATAGTAGAGATCGAGAGCGGTGACAAAGCTCTGCAGCTGGATCCGTGCGGCCTTGACCTTGGATTCGCTGAGATAGTTGAGGACGCGCGGACCAATCAGCCCCATGATCAGGCCGATAATCGCAATCACGACCAGCATTTCGACCAGGGTGAAGCCGGCCTGGCTTTCCAGCCGCCTGTCTCTCGGCTCGAGCGGCCCCTGCCCGCTGCTTTCGACGATGTGTCGGCCGATGTCCTTGAGCGATATCATGATGAACCAACCTTTGATCTAACCGACCAGTTGAGTGACTGACAGCAACGCGGTCATGACCGACACGATCAAGCCCCCCACGACCGTGCTGATGCAGATGATGGCGAGCGGTCCGACGATGCCGACGACGCGATCGAGACTGCGCTGCAATTTGGCTTCATAGAATTCTGCGACGCGGCCAGCCAGTGTCGGCAACTGCCCGGTCTCCTCGCCTAGCCGCAGCATGCGTACCGCCATCGGCGGCAGGCTGTTGGCGACCGCAAGTGCGTCTGAGAGCTTTCCGCCGTGGCGGACACGATCAGCCGCCGCGCTCCAGCCTTGCTCGTTTCCGGTTACGGCCATGATGTCGACCAGGATACGCAAGGTCTCGGTCAGATTGACGCCGCTGCCGAGCAGGACGCCGAGATTCCGGCAAAACAGGCTGCTCCGATGGAACTGGAAAATGCCGCCGACGCCGGGCAGGCTCGATAATCCGCTCAGGATCGCTGCCCGCACTCCAGGCCGCCGCAACAGCCACCAGCCGCCGGCGATGATCGCGGCGGTCGCCAGCAATGCCGGCGTCGCATTTGCATGCAGGAACTCCGACAGCTTGATGAAGCTGCTCAGTGTCGTATCCGACTTGCTGCCGAAATCCTGCAGCACCGACGAGAATTGCGGCAGCACGAACAGGATGAAGAACAGCATGACCCCGGCCGAGGCGACCAGCACAAAAGCCGGGTATTGCATCGCATCCGTGAGCTTGCGCCGCATCTGCTCCGATCGTGCCCGCTCCGCGCCGAGCATTTCCAAAACCTGATCCAGCGTGCCGGAGATCTCGCCAACACGGACCAGCGCGGCATACATCGGCGGAAACAGCGCCGGGTGGCCGGCGATGGCATCGGCCAGGCTTTCGCCCGAGAGCAGCGAGGCCCGGATCTTGCTGACCACCGGACGTAACCGCCCGACATCGGCATCGCCTGCCATCAGCTCAAGTGCATCGTCGAGCCGGGCGCCAGCCTTCAGCAACAGCGCGAGGTCGCGGGTGAAAGTCGTGATCTCGGCAGCACTCGGCCGGCCGAACAGACCGTAGGCCGCCAAACTCGAGGGCGAGCGCTTGTTCTCGACGGTCTCGATCGGCAACAACCGCAGATATTCGATGCGACGCGCAACCTCCGCTGCGGTCGTCGCCGAGATCGTGCCATTCACAATCTCGCCGTTCTGTGTCAGGGCCCGGTAGCGGAACTCAGGCACGCGATCACCGCAAGGTTGTGACACGGAGGATTTCGGCAGGCGACGTCAATCCCGCGCGGCATTTGGCGATACCGTCGTCGAGCATCGTGGTCATGCCGCCACGGATCGCCAATGTGTCGATCTTCAGACCATCGGTTTTCTCGCCAATCAGCTCGCGAAGCTCGTCGGTCAGCTCCAGGACCTCGAAGACGCCGAGACGGCCACGATAGCCGGTGCCCGCGCAACGGTCGCAGCCGCAGGGTTCGTGGATCACGTCACCGCAGTGGAAGCCGAACGCGGTCAATCGAGGATCGTCGGTGAAGTCGGCATCGGCAAGGAGGCGCGTCGTTTTGCACCGCTCGCAGAGTTGACGGACCAGGCGCTGCGCAACCACGGCGCGCAAAACCGAACGCAGGAGATAGCCTTCGACGCCGAGATCGAGCAGGCGCGGCACCGCAGCCGCAGCCGTTTCGGTATGCAGCGTGGTGAGCACCAAATGTCCGGTCAGCGCCGCATGCACCGCCACATGCGCGGTTTCGGAATCACGGACTTCGCCGACCATGATCACATCAGGGTCCTGGCGAACGAAGGAACGCAGCGCCGCCGCGAAGGTCAGTCCGATCGCCGGCTTGACCTGCGCCTGGTTGATGCCGGGGATCTCGTATTCGACGGGATCTTCGACGGTCAGGATTTTACGGATCGGCTCGTTGAGAATTGACAGCACGGTAGCGAGCGTCGTGGTCTTGCCGCTGCCGGTCGGGCCGGTGACGATGATCATGCCGTGGGGCAGTTTCAACAGCCGGCGCAGCCGCGTTTCGTCAGGCGGTGAAAATCCCAGCTTCTCGACGACCAGGAGGCCACGATCCTTGGGCAGGATGCGGATCACGGCCGCCTCCCCGTGCTGCATCGGCATGATCGCAACGCGGATATCGACGTCGACGCGGCCGACCCTCAAGCGCGCGGCACCATCCTGCGGCAGACGGCGTTCGGCGATGTTGAGATTGGCGACAATCTTGATGCGGGATATCACCGCCTGCGGCAGCACGTTCGCCGGTGCCGAGACCTGCCGCAGCAAACCATCGATGCGCATGCGCACCGCGAAGCCCTTGTGAAACGGCTCGATGTGAATGTCGCTCGCGCGCAATTCGACCGCCTTTTCAAGCAGATCGTTGACAGCCCGCACCACCGGCGCGCCGCTGGCGAGATCGCGAAGACTTTCGATGTCGTCTTCGCGGAACTGCGCCGGCAAGGCATCGCCTGGAACCGTCTCGTGCTGGTCCAGACGCTGGTCGAGAACGACCGCAAGGTCCTCGAAGGTTGCAACCTTGATCGCAACTCCCTTGCCGAGCACGATCTGTGCCGCGCGCTGCGCGGATAGATTGGTCGGGTCGGCGACTGCGAGCACGACGTCGCCCTGTGGCGACCGATAGGGAAACACCAAGGTCTCCCGCAGGAAGCGCGGCGAGAATGATGCCGCCAGCGAAACCGCTGACATCATGTCCTGCAGCGCGACCCGGTCGAGACCGTGGAACCGCGCAGCCTGCTCGGCGAATTCACCTGCCGGCAGGTCCACCAGTTCCCATAGCTTGGCCTGCCGCTGGTCAGCATCAGTTTGACCGGTGGAATCACCGCGTCCGTCAACCGCCGTCAAATGCCTGCCCTGACGGAGATACTCCACGAACTCCGAGGACAAGTCGCTGGCCATCCGTTGTTCCGGTCGCACAAACTTTCAACCGGCTCGTCACGGGATCGCCGAAGGCGGTGCGCGCGGAGCCAGCACTGCGACGTTATTGACCTGAACTATGACAGCTGTACGAAGCTGCTCGTGCAACAGCCGCTCAAAAAAAGTTCAGCAGATAGATGTGTCGGACGAGTGTGTTCTGGAATCAACGCACGCCGACGGACTGTCATCTAATCGAGCGAACAATTTATTTCTGTCATGTTCGATCGCTAAGTATTCATTCCCGGACGGGTGACACAAGCAGATCGATACGACGATCTGCGAACACCGGCGGTCGGAATGGCGAAGTCTTATGGTACGCGTCGACAGGCTTGGCCATCATCGAATCACGCGCCGCAGCGTCGGTGCCGCCTTCGTTCTATCGTCGCTGGTTCTATTGGCGTCGTGCAATTCCGCGACCGTCGGTTCGAGCGTCGACAATTCGCAGCTCGATATCACTGACAAGGTCCGTTCGATCGATCTCATGCCGCGCCAGCCGCAACCGGTCGGCGCCGTGGCCGCCGCATCCGGCAGCAACCGCGCCGGCACCGGTGCGATCTACGAAGGTGCTGAAGTCACCGCCGTCTCCGATGCTCGCCCGCAGCCCACGTCGAGCGGCAACGGCTTCGACCTGAACTTCGAGAACGCGCCGGTTGCGACGGTCGCGAAGGTCGTGCTCGGTGACATCCTGGGAGTCGGCTACACCATTGATCCACGGGTGCAGGGCACGGTCAGCCTGGTTTCGGTACGTCCGGTGCCGAAATCCGACATTATATTTGTACTGGAGGGAGCATTGCGGCTGAGCGGCGTCGTGCTGCTACACGATGCGTCCGGCTACAAGCTCACGCCACTTGGTGATGCAGTGGGCGCCGGCCGGGTCGATTCGGCCGCCGCCAACCCCGAGCCCGGTTACGGCGTGTCGGTGGTGCCATTGCAATATGTCTCGGCATCAACCCTGTTGAAACTGATGGACAGCTTTGCCACCCGAGCCGGAACCGTTCGCGCAGACACCACGCGCAATTTACTTCTGATCCAGGGCACTGGCGCCGAGCGACGTACCGCGGTCGACACGGCGCTGAGCTTCGATGTCGACTGGATGCGCGGCCAATCGGTCGGCATCTTCCCGGTCGCGAGCGGTCCGCCGGCACCGATCATTGCGGAACTGGAGAAGATCGTGGATTCTGGCGAGAACGGTCTCAGCCAGAACGTGATAAAATTCGAGCCGATCACCCGCCTCAACGCCATCATGGTGGTCAGCAAGCGCCCGGACATGTTGCGCACCGCCGAGACCTGGATCAAGCGGCTGGATCGCGCCGACACCGCGCGGACTACTGTTCATGTCTATCGGGTCAAATACGGCGACGCCCGGCAGATCGCACGCGTCTTGACCGACATGTTCCTAGGCGGCTCGGGCGCATCGAGCCTGCTCGACAGCGCTGACAATCAAGTCGCACCGGGATCGGGCACGTCGGCCACGTCGAGCGCCGATCGCCTGTCGCTGACCGCAGGCAATTCCGCCTCAACGAACGGCTTTGCCGGACGCGGCGCGACCGGCGGTGGAACCACACCTGGTTTCGGCTCGCAAGGCACGAATGGCGCGCAGGGCACCCAGGGCGCAAATCCCGGCGGCGGCAACACCGCAGCGCTCGATTCCGGACGTGGTGCGACGTCCGGCAATGGCCAATCCATGCTGCAGGATGTCAGGATCACCCCCGACACCACCAACAACAAGCTGTTGATCTACGCCGACCAGGCCAACTACCGCATTATCGAATCGACCCTGCTGCAACTCGACCAGCCGCAACTACAGGTTGCGATCGACGCCACCATCGCTGAAGTGACGCTCAACAATTCGCTGTCCTACGGTGTCCAGGCCTACATCACCGGGCAAAACCTGGGATTGAAGCCGAACTCCGGATCGATCCTCAACACCCAGGCGACAACGGCGCCGGCGACCACTACCGATGCCACCACGGGCCTCGCCTCGGTCGCGGGCTCGCTCACCAATGCCTTCATCAATCAGAGTTTTCCCGGTTTCAATTTCCTGGTCGGTAACGCGACGCAGCCGAGCCTCATCCTCGATGCGCTGCATGCCGTGACCAGTGTGAAGGTATTGTCCAACCCGTCGCTGGTCGTGGTCGACAACCAGGTGGCGACACTGCAGGTCGGCGACGTCGTGCCGGTTTCGACCGGCAGCGCCACCGTGCTGACGACCAGCAACACCGTGGTCAACACCATCGACTATCGCAACACCGGCATCATCCTGCGCGTCGCGCCGCGTGTCAGCGCCAATGGCACGGTGCGACTCGATATCGAGCAGGAGATCAGCAACGTACCTCAGACGTCGGCCAGCACGCCCAATTTGACGCCGACCATCTCGGAGCGGCGGGTCAAGAGCCAGGTCTCGGTCGCCAATGGCCAGACCGTGCTGCTCGCCGGCCTGATCAGCGAGCAGCAGAGCGGCGCGCGCAATACGATCCCCGTACTCGACCAGATTCCCGGCCTTGGCGATGCCTTCGGTCACCAGTCCAACAGCACCCAGCGAACCGAGCTGATCATCTTCATCCGGCCGCAGATCATCCGCGACGGCACGGACGCGCATCTCGTCTCCGAAGAGCTTCGGTCCAAACTGCGCGGAACCATCGCCACCACGACGAGCAATGCCCCAGTCACGACCAGCTTCCATTGAGGCCGCTATCGTGGCCTCGCTCCGGTCCACCGTCTGGCGCGCTCTGCCAACTGCGGCGACGGTCATGCTCGCTGTCATCATCGGCCCATCGGCGCAGGCCGATGCGCTCAGCCGCGGCACGGCGGCGTTCGACCGCGGCGAATATGCCCGCGCCGCGCAGGATCTGTCACCGCTCGCCGCGCGAGGAAACCCAAGAGCGCTCGGCCGGCTCGGCTTCATGTACGAGCACGGCTTTGGTGTCCCGCAGGCCTATCAGGCCGCATTCGATCTCTATTGCCGGGGCGCTGCCCGGGGCGATCCATTCGCCCAAGCCATGCTCGGACTGATGTTCGACAAAGGTCACGGCGTGCATCAGGATGTTATCCAGGCCTACAAATGGCTCAACCTGGCGGCGGCACGGTCGCAAGGCCGCGCGCGGGACGCCTATTTGAGGTTTCGCGATGCGGTCGCCTCAAAGATGTCGCGTGATGAAATCGTCGTCGGACAACGCCTCGCCCTGAGCTGGCTACCCGGCATTCTAGTCAATGGCCGCGTAAGCGGACAATGACCTTCAGACGCTGCGCCTGTCGGAATGGCTCTCTTGAGGGGATCCCAAGCTGCTAAAAAGCTTGGTGGGCGCACCAGGGCTCGAGCCTGGGACCCGCTGATTAAGAGTCTACGCTTTGATGAGCGGCGTCAAGCAAGTTGATGCCGCAAAGCGATGGGCATTTTGTCAAAGACGGAACAGGAAAAGTGCGACTTGCGCCCTGGACCCTTTAGTTCTGGCTTCAGCAATGGATTCCAGACCTATAGCTGTGAGTAAACTCGCCGTTCCATTTCGCCGAGGCCTGCCCAGCCACACACAGCCTGAGGCGATGAAGCGCGCCTAAGTGCTAAAATGAACTGAGCCGAATGTCCGTAGAAACCCGTGCCTCAAGGCAGACGCGGTAACTATGGAGATTCACCATGCACATCGAAAAGACCGTCATCCCGCAATTCTACGTCTACCAGCAACCGTATCTCGGCTGCAGATATTGGCATCCGAGAATGTCATCTAGCCGATAGGGAGGCGGGAATGACGAACGCTTGCGCGTTTTGCGGTCGAAAGCTGGGATTGGTCATGTACCACTACCACCGCCGCCGCTTCTGCCGTCTTTCTTGCGTGGAGGCCTACACCAATAAGCGCAATGAAGAGCGCACCCAATGGGTCAAGTCGCTCCTGCGACTACAGTAAGAACAAGCCGCCCCGAGCGATCTGGGCGGTTTTCTTCTTAGGCCTCGTGCTCTCGAATCGGAGTCATTTCTCTCGTTTTTTATAGTTTTTCAGCTAAGTTCCCGCAACCACAGGCTGGGGGTGGCGGTAACTCTACGGTTTGATGACTTCGAGGACGACGTTATCGTTCTCCACTTCGGAGGACCCGAAGGCAGCATAGACGCCTATACGCTCGCGGATGCTCTTATCGGTTTTGCCGACATGGCGCGCGCAATCAGCGCGACCGTCGAGCCTGGTACCGACATTGAGCTTGCTGTTGAAGCAGTCGGGACTGGCAGCTTCAGGGTACGTATTCGCCGTATCAAGAAAGGTTACGGTGGCCTAATCTTCGTGGTCAGTACTGTCTTTTGGGGCATCGTCTCGAACTACATCTACGACAATTACGTCAAGGACGACCCGCCACCTCAAATCACGATTGAGAAGGACGGCACGGTCGTTAAAACGGGGAAATACACGATCGTCATCACTTCTCCCGAAGTGCATGCAGGTACGGAGCACGTCAAGAAAAACCCAGCTGTACACAGTGCTCTAGCTAAGACCTTCGCGGCGCTGGAGGCAGACGAGAACGTGAAAGATTTCGGTATCACAGGTTCTATTGCTGAACCCGCTCCAAAGTTCACAATCCCCCGCGCGGACTTCCCGAGGGTGGCACGTTATCCGACGACTATCGAAGAAGAGTCGAAAACGAGGTCAACGAAACGCAAAGCTCGCTTGTTCGTCCTCAAGGCGTGGCTCAATCACGCGAAGCGAAAGTGGTCTTTCGAGTGGAACGGTGAACCTGTCTCTGCGCCTATCACGGATGCGAACTTTTTAGATGAGGTTGACCGGCGTGAGGTGCTGCTTGGAGCTGGCGATGCTTTGGATGCGGAACTTTCCTTCAAGCAAAACTACGATGCAGCACTGGGGGTCTGGATCAATGACCAGGCATCGTTTGTCGTGACGAAAGTGCTCAAAGACTGTTCCGAGAGTGCCGTGAGAATGCGAGAGCAAAAACGGAGCAAATTTCGTCACTCCACCTCGCCCGGACGCCACTAAGTTATTGAAAAATTGGCGATCCCGGCATGACTCGAACATGCGACCTACGGTTTAGGAAACCGTGCCTAGACCACGGAATGGCAATGACTTAGCTGCCTCATGTTGCAGATCTGTCGCCTGGCGTACCGCGCAGGATTCCGCTGGGCCTGCTCGAAACGCTAATGCGCCGCCAACCGGACGTGCGCGAGACCGAGGCGTAACTGCATGAGACCACGGCGCAGACCGGAGTCGCCCCTGACCAATCTATTCTCCCCGACTCGGGGGAGGTTGGGAGGCAGCAGACGTCGCCCTTGGTGCAGTTGGCACGTCGCGACAGGAGATTGAAACGCGATAGCATGCCCGCGACAGCTTCGGTTCTGATTGAATCAGAACCGAAGCTGTAGATTCTTGTTTTGACGCATTTTCTTCACGCGAACCGGTGTCCACTTCGCTCGAAAGCGCTCTAGTGCGGAAGCTTCGCCTTGAAGATGGTGAAAGGCCCGGAGCGCGGGAGGCTGTTCTTGAACGCCACCTCCCAGAGATGGGAATCGGCGATGTAAAGGTAGCCGCCACTGATCGCAAATCCGTCCGCCCATGACAGTTTCGATGGATCTCTGACAAAGATTCTCGAGTGCAGCTTCCTATCCGCAGTCAGGGTGAGTGCCACCACGGTGCGATGTTCGAGATCGCCGGCATAGAGCGTACCGTTGCGATCCATGATGAGACCGCCGCTCAGCGCGGCGCTACCGAGATAGTCCACCTTGCCGGCAAGTTCGGCCTCGGAGAGCTTGGCGTCGCGCAAGGCTGACGTGGGCACGCGCCAGTAATTGTGATCGGTCAATGGACGATAGTAGAGCCACTGCGCGTCCGGAGAAAGTGCGATGCCATCTGCCTGTGTCGCCCTTACCGAGCCGTCCGGCCGCAGCGCGACCTCGTTGCCGATCATCAGGTGCTGGCTCGGATCGGCAAAGGTCGAGCGGTCGCCCACCAGCACTTGCCGGGCGACCCCCGTCTTCAGATCGAGCACCACCAGGCTGCCCTCGTTACCCGCATTGGTAAGATAGGCGTAATCATGCACAGTATCGACCCGCACGTCGTTCAGAGAATCCTTCGCCGAGACCACGCCGTTGAAATCATACTGCCGGATCACGCGGTTGGAGGACAGATCGAACTCGACCAGCTTCGGCGGCAGCCGCCGCTGATCGACCTTCGACAGCGACGAGTCGAGCGCCCAAAGATGGTCCAGTCTGTCGACCCACAGCGCTTGCACGGAAATCCATTCCGACCTGCCATCACCCTGTTCATTGAACTTGTTCCAGGCAGCGTCGGGATAGGGCGTGATCGCGCCGGTTTTTGGATCAACCTCGACCATGCTGAAGTGAGAGCGGACATCCGAGGATGGTGCCGTCGCGAATACTCTGCCTTTCGCCGAGACACCGATACCGACCAGCCGGAAGTCATCGCCAAACGTCTTCACGGCTTCCAGGGGTGGGCCGACTCTGCCGGAGCCTTGCGCTTCGCAAGAATCCTGCGCCGCCGCGAGCATGCCTGCAGCCAGAAAGACACTGATGGATGCGCGGGCCAACATCGTTCTCATTCTCATGAATCCACCAAACGTCTATCGATACTGGACTGAAAGCGCACAGCGTCCCAGAGACACACGTTCATTGTGCGGATTCACTGCGCGCCTTCCCAAGTGTTTCTTGATAGCTAACCGGCTGATGACCCGACGCCCAAAGGCAGTCTGGGCGTCGAGGTCAGCTTCGCGGAACGTCTGGTCAATTGTTTGATTTCGGTCCGCCGTGATAACGGTATGCGCCGGACTCGGTTGCGGGACGCGACGCCGTGGCGTTCCCGTCTTGCCAGCCGCGATAGAAGCCGCCATCGGCCTGCGCCAGGGCGGGAGTTACGAACGCCACGGCGGCGACAGCGACCGCGCCAATCAATGCTAGTTTCATCTTAATCTCCTGTTGGGTGGTATTGGGGTTGATCGATGTGTTGCTACATCGGATCGCGATGGCCCCTCCGCCAATAAATTCTGATTCAGAAATCGCTTCGGTGCACACGTTCGCGCGACGAAGATTTCGACGAATGCGCCCGAAATTGCATTTCACTCGGCGGGTGCCTTGGCGGCGCTCCCTAACGCGGCCACTGGCCGTTCGTGGGCGAGCCAGGCGAGACCGATGTGCAGAACGGCAGCGACAATGGCGCCAACAATTGGGGCGATCACGTATAGCCACGCATCTGTGAAATTGCCGGTCGCGACCATCGGGCCCAGCGCTCGCGCCGGGTTGAAGGCAGCGCCCGTAAGCGCCCCGCCCATCAGGATATTGAGCGTCAGCGTCATTCCTATCGCCAGCGGCGCGAGGCTGCCGGCGCGGCCTGCGACCGCCGTGCTGAGCACGACGGTGACCAGGAAGAAGCCGAGCACGGCCTCGATCATGAAGCCGGCCGCAGGCGCAATCGTCAGCGATGTGATGCCAAGGGTAAGATTGTGCGCGAGCGCAGGCGTGCCGAGACCGGTCTCCGCTCCACCCAGCACGATCCGCAACAGCAGAGCACCGCCAACGCCGCCAAGGAGCTGACTGACGATATAGCCGATCGCTTCGCCGACGCCCATTGCGCCGGCTACGAGCACTCCGACAGTGACGGCGGGGTTGATATGCCCGCCCGACACGGAGCCGTAGGCAAACGCAAAGGCCATGATGGTCAGGCCATGGGCGAACGCAATCGCGACGATACCGGACAGGCCGACACCATCTCCAACCACGGCCGCGGTACCGGCGCCGATGAACACCAATGCGAAAGTGCCGATGAACTCGGCAAGGAATTTAGATGCAATCTGGTTGGACATCGTTAGCTCCGGAGACGCGATCAGGTTTCGCCAAGGAACGACACGTTGGTCGGGGATGGCCGGCGGCACGACTGAGTACCGCCAGCCCGCGAGCTTATTCCGCGGCGACTCGAGGGCTGAAATCGACGCCCAGCGCCTTCGCCACGCCGGCTCCGTACGCCGGATCCGCGCGCGTGCAGTTATCGACGTGACGTTGCTTGATGTGCAGCTTGGCATCGCCCATTGCCCGCGCCGTATTGTCGAACAGCAGCTGCTTCTGCTCCGAGGTCATCTTCCGGAACAGATTTCCCGGCTGCTCCCAATGGTCGTCGTCGACGCGGTGGTCCCAATGCGCCGCGTCGCCCTCGATCGGCATGGGCGGCTCTGCAAAATCCGGCTGGTTGTCCCAGAGCCCCGCGCTGTTGGGATTGTAAGTAAGTGTTCCACCCAAATTCCCCTCCGTTCGCATCATGCCGTCGCGGTGGTAGCTCCGAAACGGGCATTTCGGCGCGTTGACCGGGATATGGTTGAAGTTGATGCCGAGCCGATAGCGTTGGGTATCGCCATAGGAGAAGAGCCGGCCCTGCAACATCTTGTCCGGAGAAAAGCCGATGCCTGGAACGATGTTGGCAGGCGAGAAAGCGGCCTGCTCCACTTCCGCAAAATAATTGTCCGGGTAACGATTGAGCTCCATCACGCCGACCTCGATCAGCGGGTACTCCGCTTTCGGCCAGACCTTGGTCAGGTCGAAGGGATTGTGGCGATGCGTCTTCGCCTGGGCCTCAGTCATCACCTGAATGAAAAGCGTCCAGCGCGGAAAATCGCCCGCCTCGATCGCATTGAGCAGATCGCGTCCGTGACTTTCACGATCCTTGGCAACGAGCGCCTCGGCCTCCGCGTCCGTCAGGTTCTGGATTCCTTGCTGGGAGCGGAAGTGGAACTTGACCCAGACACGTTCATTGGCGGCATCGATCATCGAGAAGGTGTGGCTGCCGAAAAGGTGCATGTTGCGGAAGCTTTTCGGGATGCCGCGATCGGACATCACGACGGTGACCTGGTGCAATGCCTCCGGGAGCAGTGTCCAGAAATCCCAATTGTTGTCCGCGCTGCGCAGCCCGGTGCGCGGGTCGCGCTTGATGGCATGGTTGAGGTCCGAGAACCGCAGCGGGTCGCGGAAGAAGAACACCGGCGTGTTGTTGCCGACGATGTCCCAATTGCCGTCTTCGGTGTAAAACTTGAGGGCCGTGCCGCGGATGTCGCGCTCCGCATCGGCCGCGCCGCGCTCGCCGGCAACGGTCGAGAAGCGCGCGAACATCGGCGTCTGCTTCCCGATCTTCGAGAACATCCTGGCCTTTGTGTAGCGGGTGATGTCGTGGGTCACCGTGAAGGTGCCGTGGGCACCCCAGCCCTTGGCGTGCATACGCCGCTCCGGGATCACCTCGCGGTCGAAATGCGCCAGCTTCTCGATCAGCCAGATGTCCTGCAGCAGGGCCGGCCCGCGTCGACCGGCGGTCATGATGTTGGTGTTGTCAGCGACCGGCGCGCCGGTCGCATTGGTGAATCGTTCCGTTTCGGACATGATAAGGTTCCCGAGTGCTGGATATGAGGGACTTATGAAGGTATGAGATTTCGCGGGCGCGTTCGCCGGCCGCTCGAATTTTCCGCGGAGGAGACGGGATGCTTACCCGCGCCAGGCGGAATTGCGGATCACGCTGCAGAAATTGCCGCGGCAAAAATGCGGATCCTTATCCGCGAGCACGTCGGCCTTTACATTTCCGAAGGTCGTCTCCGGCTTGTGCTTGATGCCCTCGTAGAAGGCCTGGATGATATCTTCCTTGAAGTGCGCGCTGCGCGGGTGCGCGTGGACCACGGCCTCGCGCTCCGTGTTGCTGTACTCGCCATAGCATATTCCGAGCACGTCCATTTCGACGCCGGCGGTCAACAGAGCAACGACCGGATGCATGTGTTGAGGGATGCCCGGCGTCGTGTGCAGCGCGATTGCGGTCCAGACCGTATCGATGTCGTGTTGCGCGATGCCACGGCTTTGCAGGAAGTCCCGGGCGACGTTCGCGCCATCAACCTCGAAACGCTTGTCCTTGCTGCTGTGCTGGAGCGTCAAGCCCATGTCATGAAACATCGCGCCCGCATAAAGCAATTCGGGGTCGAACTTCAATCCGCGGCGTTTGCCTGCCAGGGCGCCCCAGTAGTAGACGCGACTTGAATGATGAAACAGCAACGGCGACTCGGTGCTCCGCACCAGCTCCGCTATTTCCTGCGCGAGCTTGCTATCTGGAACTTTCGTTCCTGCCAGATCAGTCTTCGTTGCAAGGTTGATGCTCACTGCGCGTCTCCCTGTTTGCTTTCAATAACAACGACAATCGGTGGACTTGCGGGATCGTGCGCACGTTGAGCCTTAGCGGTTGACGGTTCAGGGGCTGAAGCGCTTCAAAACGTGCAGCTCGACGAACAATCCTTCATCTCGCCACCTCTCTAGGGCACGCGCGCGATCGACGATCGGCACGCTCTCCTCGCGGCCAGGCGCGAATGTCACGCGAGCGCCGTCGGTTCTCGATTTCGATGTCGTGGTGATTTATCTTGCCACAACGTTCTATTGGTTTGGGCCAACACATACCTTGGTTTATGCTGATGAGCTTTAAGGTTGGAGATATGCTGGTCAGCCTGACGCTCCTGCCAACCGGTGCGACTTTCAAAGATGCCGCGTCTCGGAGGATGATTTCCTGAAACTCTGCGGCAGATGCCTACCGTCTTGACGACCTGACGCAAACGTATCCTAATTGGAGTTCCAAGCGTCCTCCTGCCAGGAGGCCCTCGTGCAAGAGCTCTCACGCTACGTAGTTTCGCCGTTGCGCGAGGGCCACGTTGCTCTCTCCCGCGGCTCTGGAACCGGCTTGTCTCCAATTCTCCTTGTCTCCGCGGCAGAAGACTCGCTCGGTAGCGTCGAACGGCTGGAGCACGAATATGCGCTCAACGCCGAACTCGACGCCGGCTGGGCCGCACGACCGATCGCGCTGACGCAGCACGACGGCCGCATGACCCTGGTGCTCGAGGATCCCGGCGGAACGCCGCTCGATGGACTGCTTGGCCGACGATTGGAGATATCGCAATTTCTGCGCATGGCGATCCCGCTTGCGGGGGCGCTGCGCCGGGTGCATGCGCGAGGTCTTGTTCATAAGGACATCAAGCCTGCAAATATCCTGGTTGATGTGGCACGCGATGGGGTGTGGCTGACCGGGTTCGGCATTGCCTCGCGTCTGCCACGCGAGCGCCAGGCTCCGGCCCCGCCGGAGGTGATCGCGGGCACGCTCGCCTACATGGCGCCGGAACAAACTGGCAGGATGAACCGCTCGGTGGACTCCCGCAGTGACCTCTACGCGCTGGGCGTCACCTTTTACGAAATGTTGACGGGCAAGCTGCCCTTTACGGCCGCCGATCCGATGGAGTGGGTGCACTGCCACATCGCGCGTGAGCCGGAGCCCCTTCACGAGCGCGTCGCAGGCGTCCCGGGGGTTCTCTCAGCAATCGTGATGAAGCTTCTCGCCAAGATTGCCGAGGAGCGCTATCAGACCGCCGCGGGTGTCGAGGCCGACCTCCGGCGGTGCATGACGGAATGGGAGACGACCCGCCATATCAAGCCATTCCGGCTGGGGACAAATGACATCTCGGACCGGCTGTTGATCCCCGAGAAGCTCTACGGCCGGGAGCGCGAGATCGCGGCGCTGGTTGCAGCTTTCGACAAGGTTGTGTCCCAAGGCACCACCGAACTCGTGCTCGTGTCCGGCTATTCCGGCATAGGGAAGTCCTCGGTAGTCCACGAGCTGCACAAGGTGCTCGTTCCGCCGCGTAGCCTGTTCGCGTCCGGCAAGTTCGACCAATACAAGCGCGACATCCCATATGCGACGGTGGGCCAGGCGTTTCGGGATCTTGTCTGCTCGCTCCTCACCCAAAGCGAGGAGGATCTTGGCCGCTGGCGGGTCTCCCTAAACGAGGCGCTGGGCCCGAATGGCCAGCTCATGGTGAATCTCGTACCCGAGCTGGAGCTCGTCATCGGAAAACAACCACCGATCGCGGACCTGCCGCCGCAGGACGCGCAGAATCGATTCCAGATGGTTTTCCGACGCTTCCTCGGCGTATTCGCGCGCGCGGAGCATCCGCTCGCGCTGTTCTTCGATGATTTGCAATGGCTGGATTCAGCGACCCTTGACCTCCTCCAGGATCTGGTAACGCACCTGGAAGTGCGGCACTTGCTGCTGGTCGGCGCCTACCGGGACAACGAGGTTGGACCCTCCCACCCGCTGCTGCGAACGGTCGATGCTACCCGCAAGGCGGGAGCGTTGGTGGAGATTAGTCTCGCGCCACTCTCCCACAAAGACCTGGAGCGGCTCATTGCGGATACGCTGACCTGTGCACCGGACGATGCTGCCCCGCTGGCGCGACTGGTGCACGAGAAGACGGACGGCAATCCGTTTTTCGCCATACAGTTCATTTCAGCTCTCGCCGAGGAGAAGTTGCTCCGCTTCGATCCTGACGCCGCACGTTGGTGCTGGGAGCTCAATCGCGTTCACGCCAAGGCGTACACCGACAACGTCGTGGACCTCATGGTTGGGAAATTGACCCGCTTACCGCTCGAGACTCAAGCCGCACTACAGCAGCTCGCCTGCCTCGGCAACGTCGCCGAAGTGACGATGCTTTCGATCGTTCTCGGGAAACCGAACGAGGAGGTCAGTTCGGATCTCTGGGAAGCAGTTAGTCAGGAATTCGTCACACAGTCGGACGGCTCGTACAGGTTCATCCACGACCGTATCCAGGAAGCCGCCTATTCACTTCTGCCCGAACGGTTGCGCCCCAGGGCGCACCTGCTGATCGGAAGGCTGCTCGCGGCGCATACCGCTGAGGAGAAACGCGAAGAGGCCGTCTTCGAAATTACGAATCAACTCAACCGCGGCAGCGCCTTGATCACCTCGCAAGACGAGCGCGAGCAGCTGGCCGAGCTAAACCTGATTGCGGGCCGTCGCGCCAAGGCCTCTGCCGCCTACGCATCGGCGCTCACCTATCTGGCCGCCGGTGCGGCCTTGCTGCCTGAAGACTCGTGGGAGCGCCGGCACGAACTTACCTTTGCCCTGGAGCTGCACCGGAGCGAATGCGAGTTTCTCACCGGCGCGCTGGTGGAAGCTGAGCGGCGCCTGGCGACCCTGTCGACCCGCGCAGCAAATACCATGGAACGAGCCACGATCGCTTGCCTGCGCGTGGATCTGTATACGGCCCTTGATCAGAGCAGTCGCGCCATCGCCGTTGGTCTCGACTACCTCCGACATCTGGGCATCGACTGGTCGCCGCATCCGACGAACGAGGAGGCGCGACGTGAATACGAGCGCATCTGGTCGCAGCTCGGGAGTCGCACGATCGAGGATCTGGTCGATTTGCCTTTGATGAACGACGCGGCATCGCTGGCAACGCTGGATGTCCTGACCAAGATCGGCGCACCTGCCGTGTACACGGATGCGAACCTGGTTGCCCTGGTCGCTTGCCGAGCAGTCAATCTCAGTCTTGAGCGCGGCAACTGCGACGCTTCCTGCAGCGCCTATGTATGGTTGTCCATGGTCGCCGGCCCGCGTTTCGGAGACTATCGGACCGCTGTATATCGCTTCGGTCAACTCGGCTACGACCTGGTCGAAAGACGCGGACTGACGCGTTTCCAGGCCAGGACATATATGGAGTTTGGATATGGCGTTGTGCCCTGGACGAGACATGTCCGGGCTGGCCGCGATCCGGTACGCCGCGCGTTCGAGGCGGCAATCAAGAACGGCGATCTCACTTATGCCTCCTACTGCGGCGACCAATTGAACACAAACCTTCTCGCGGCGGGCGATCCGCTCGCCGAGGTAGAACGTGAAGCCCGGCAGGGCCTTACGTTTGCGCAGAAGATGCGTTTCGGGCTCGTTATTGACGCCATCACCACCCAGCTTGGACTGATCCGAACGCTGCGCGGCCTGACGTCGACATTCGGCTCGTTCGATGATAGCCAGTTCAATGAGGTTCGGATCGAGCGGCGTTTTTCAGATAATCCGGATTTGGCTTTTGTCGAGTTCTGGTACTGGGTCCGCAAACTGCAGGCGCGCTTCTTTGCTGGCGACTACGCGGCGGCCATCGATGCCTCGTTGGAAGCACGACGGCTGTTGTGGACTTCGATCTCACAATTCGAAACGGCGGAATATTGCTTGTACGATGCGCTGTCTCGGGCTGCCTGGTGCGATTCCGCTGACGACGGCGAGCTGCAGCAACACCTGGACGCTGTCGGTGCGCATCACAAGCAGCTCCAGGTCTGGGCGGCGAATTGCCCGGACAATTTCGAAAACCGCGCCGCGCTGGTCGGCGCCGAGATTGCGCGAATCAATGGCCGCGATATTGACGCGATGCGCCTCTACGAACAGGCCATCCGCTCGGCCCGAGCCTACGGCTTTGTTCACCAGGAGGCACTCGCCAACGAGCTTGCCGCCCGCTTCTATGCGACGCGAGGCTTCGACAAGATCGCTCGTGTGTATTTGCAAGACGCCCGGTACGGCTATCTGCGTTGGGGAGCAGATGGCAAGGTCCGGCAACTTGAACAGCTTCATCCGCATCTCCGCGATGCTCCAGTTTCTGCATCTTCCACCGCCACTATTGGCAGGCCTGTCGAGCAACTGGATGTCGGGACGGTGCTCAAGGCCGCGCAGGCGGTTTCCGGCCAGATCGTCCTCGATGAGCTCATCAAGACGCTCCTGCGAATCGCGATTGAGCATGCCGGCGCCGACCGGGGTCTGCTTGTTCTGTTCTCCGGCGACGAATTACGGATCGCGGCGGAAGCGACAACCGGCCGCGACCGGCTCGAAGTCACGCTGCGCGATACGACGGCGGTGTTACCGGCCGAGCTTCCCGAATCCGTGCTCTATACCGTGATCCGGACACGGGAAAGCGTGATCCTTGATGACGCGCTCACGCAGAATCCTTTCTCTGCGGATGGGTACATCGGTCAGAAGCACGTCCGGTCGGTGCTCTGTCTGCCGCTGCTAAAGCAGTCAAAGCTGATCGGGGTGCTCTATCTCGAGAACAGCCTGGCGCCGCACGTATTCACAACCGCCCGGATATCAGTGCTGGAACTGCTGGCGTCGCAGGCGGCAATTTCGTTGGAGAATGCCCGTCTGTACAACGATCTCGCGGAGCGGGAGGCCAGAATCCGCCGTCTGGTCGACTCGAACATCATCGGAATCATGATCGGAGATTCTCGCGGCCACATCGTCGAAGCCAACGACGCCTTTCTCGACCTGTTGGGCTATGGCCGCGAAGACCTTGTCTCGGGTCTGATACGGTGGACCAAGCTGACGCCTGCCGAGTGGACCGCCTACGACCAGGATGCAATTGCCCAGCTGAGCGCGACCGGGACCTGCAGGCCGTATGAGAAGGAATATTTCCGCAAGGATGGCAGCCGCGTGCCGGTTCTGGTCGGGGGAGCCTTTTTCGAGCGGAAACAAGACGAGGGGGTTATCTTTGTCATCGACATGACGGAGCGCAAGCGGGCTGAGCACGCACTTCGCGACAGCGAGCAGCGGTTTCGCGATTATGCCGAAACCGCCTCCGACTGGCTCTGGGAAACCGGACCTGACCATCGCGTTACCAGTATATCGGAGCACGTCAATGCTGTCGGCCTCGCGCCCGGCCTGCCGGGCGTAGCTCGCTGGGATATTGCGACTGACGTCGAATCAGAGCCCGAAAAATGGCGACTGCATCGGGAGACGCTTGATGCACATCGGCAATTTCGCGATCTTGTGTATAGCACCATGGGCGAGAGTGGATCTCTGGTGCATGTCCGGGTGAGTGGCAAGCCGGTTTTCGATCAGAAAGGTGGTTTCCTCGGCTACCGGGGCACCGGCGCCGACATTACCGCAATAATCCGCGCAGATCTCGCCGAACAGGCGCTGCGCGAGGCGCAGGCCGAGCTAGCGCACATAACGCGGGTGACGACGCTGGGAGAGATGACAGCCTCTATCGCTCATGAAGTGAACCAGCCACTCGCCGCCGTCATCGCCAACGCCGAGGCCTCGCTGCGCTGGCTCGATCGCGAAACTCCTGACCTGGCCGCAGTTCGGCGCTCGGTGGAATGGGTCATAGACGACGCCAATCGAGCGCATGAGGTCATCCGACGTGTCCGCTTGCTTGCGAAAAAGACTGACCTTGAGAAGGCACCGGTCGACCTTAATGAGGTCGGCAGGGAAGCCATCGCTCTGGTAAGAGGCGAGTTGATCAGCCACCAGGTGTCGGTGCGAACGGAGTTTACACCCGCTCTACCGGTAATCCCGGCTGATCGCGTCCAATTGCAGCAGGTCATTATCAACCTGGTGATGAATGGCATCGAAGCGATGCAATCGGTCACCGATCGACCGCGCGAACTGGTGGTCCGATCCGGCCAGGACGAAGCACAAGTGCGCATAAGTGTAACGGATTGTGGCGTTGGAATCTCCGCCGATAATGCGGACCACCTCTTTAGCGCCTTCTTCACCACCAAAGCGAGCGGCATGGGTATGGGACTCTCGATCTGCCGTTCGATCATCGAAGCCCACGGCGGCCGACTGTGGGCCACGGCAAACGTACCCCACGGCGCGACGTTTCAGTTCACCCTGCCGGTGGATGCAGACAATACGCCATGAAGTTGCGCTCATATGCGAACGGAGCAGAGCCAGGTGGAGGATAGTGCGACTTCGCCGGCAGCATTCGCGTCGCGCGTTCTTCCGGTGATTGGCATTGCCATCACTATTGCCATCTTCATTGTTGACATCATTACCCCGGGAGACAGCGCCGTCGCCGTGCTCTACGTGGGCGTTGTGGTGCTGGCTGCCAGATTCCTTCAGAAACGTGGTCTTGTGCTCGCGTCGTTGGGATTAATGGCGCTGACGGTGGCAAGTTCTTGGTTGTCTGAGCCCGGTCAATCGCCGGCCATCACTCTTTCGACCTGCGTTCTCAGTCTGGCGGCCATTGGTGTTACGACTTTCCTCGCTATCCAGGGTCAATCGATGGAAATGGTGCTGCGCGAGCAGGCCGGACTCCTCGATCTCACCCACGACACTGTCTTCGTGCGCGACATAAATGATGTCATCATTTACTGGAATCGCGGTGCCGAAGAGCTGTACAAATGGAAAAAAGCGGAAGCCGTCGGCAAGTCCTCGCATCAACTTATGCAGACGGTCTTTCCCATGCCCCTCGAAGAGATCATGGCCGAGTTGCTTCGCACCGACCGCTGGGAAGGGGAGCTCGTCCATACAAAGAAAGACGGCACCCAGGCGACGGTGGCGAGTCGGTGGTCCGTGCGACGGGATGCACGGGGCCGTCCGGTTGCAACCTTGGAGACCAATAACGACATCACGGAGCGCAAGCAGGCTGAAGAAGCCTTGCGACGAAGCGACGCCTATTTAGCAGAAGCGCAGAGATTAAGTCTCACGGGTAGTTTTGGTTGGAAAATTTCCGGTGGGGAGATCTTCTGGTCGGAAGAAACTTTCAGAGTTTTTGGATACGACCGAACAGCCAAGCCCTCGCTGGACCTGATCTTACAACGAGTCCATCCGACTGACATTGCTCAAGTGCGGCAGCTGATCGACCACGCAACACGCGACGGGAACGACTGGGAGATTGAACATCAACTGCTGATGCCTGATGGCTCGGTCAAGTCCGTGCACGTTGTGGCTCGCGCCGCAAACGATAAATTGGGCGGCGTCGAGTTCGTGGGAGCAATCATGGACGTGTCTGCGGCCAAGCGGGCCGAACAGGAGCTGCGCCAGGCACAGGCGGAACTCGCTCACATCTCGCGCGTCACGGCATTGGGTGAGCTCGCTGCCTCAATCGCCCACGAAGTCAACCAGCCCATCACCGGGGTGGTCGCTAACGCCGAGGCCGCCTTGGGCTGGCTGAGAGCCGAACCGCCCAATCTGGACCGCATCCGCGAGATCCTCGGCCAGGTCGTCAATGACGGTATGCGTGCTGGCGACGTCATCCATCGAATCCGCAGCCTCATCAAGAAGGCGCCCCCACACAAGGCGTGGGTTGACGTCAATGAAGCTGTCCTCGACGTCATTACTCTCACCCGGAGCGAACTACTCAGGCATGGCGTCTCGTTGGAGACCCAGCTCGCGAAGGCCTTGCCACTTGTCGAAGGCGACCGCGTCCAGCTGCAACAGGTGATCCTCAATCTGATCCTCAATGCCGTCGAATCAATGAGCGGCATCGACGAGAAGGCGCGGCAAATACAGATCAGTACCGAGAGAGAGGCGTCGAACCGCGTGCTCGTCGGAGTGCGGGATTTTGGCCCGGGGCTACACACCGAGAGTGTGGGCCGCCTTTTCGAGCCCTTCTACACGACCAAATCCAACGGCTTGGGCATGGGCCTGGCGATCTGCCGTTCGATCGTCGAGGCTCACGGTGGGCAGATCTGGGCCGCCGCGAACGAACCTCGGGGTGCCGTCTTTCAATTCTACCTCCCGCTTGAACTGCGGTAGCCGGGTCTCAGGTAAACGATGCCGCGGTTGGCGTTAGAAGCCGTCTGCAATCTCTTTTATCCCGTCGAGTTCTGCTTTCTTCTCGCGACAGAGCCTCGTCATCGGGAAATCCGTGTCGCAGAAATCGTTGATGCGCACGAGGTCGATCCGGGTTCGCAGCCTGCCGACACCATTAAATTCTATGTTAGAAAATCGGTGCGGACATGCGAGCAGCTTGCAACCGCCTGGCCGCTTTTGGATTGACGGGCAAGAGCAAACATAGCCTAATCAATGGCCATGATAGTCCGCATGGCAGGAATCCCCGTGAAGGAGCTCTTGGACTACGTGTTCTCACGGGCGGTCGACATCGACCGGGGTTCCGGCAACGGCTTGCCCCCGATCCTGCTTGTTGCCGCGGATGGCGAACCGAGCTATCGCATCGGAAGAGCGGTGAAGCCGCATGGATTTCCTGCCGAACCTTCCAGCCACGGCCAAGAGTCGCTCCCATGGTGAACACGACCGCAGTCGTGTTGGAGGAACAGGATTTCATCCTCACGAGTTTGTCTCCTGGTCGGAGGCAGAAACGACTTGCTCTGGTCGTCGTGTTGGCGTTGCTGGCTGCGCTCACGGTAGCGCCAGTCTCGAACATCCAGCTGGCGCGTGTCGACGCCGTGGTCCCGGCCTATGGCACGGCGAGTTTCGTGAACGACTCGATCACCGCAGTCCTGCTGTTCGCCCAGTTCTCCGTCTTGCGTTCGCGCGCCCTCCTCGCGATCGCAAGCGGATATGTCTTCACGGCACTCGTCGTCGTCGCGTGGTTGCTGACCTTTCCGGGCCTGTTTGCGCCGGCCGGCCTGCTCGGTGCCGGACTGCAGACCACGACCTGGCTCTACATTCTATGGCACAGCGGTTTTCCGATGTTCGTAATCGCCTATGCTTTGTTGAAGAATGCAGAGCCAACGAAAGTTGGGGGCTCTGCGGGTACGGCCATTCTTTCGAGTATTGCCGTGATCGCATCTGTCGTATCTCTGGCGACATTTTTTATCATAGCAAGCGATCGACTGATGCCTCGCCTCATGATTGATGCGACCCATATTGCCCCGCTCTGGACCTATTCTGTCGGATTATCGGCGCTGTTGAGCGTCCTTGCACTCATCGTACTTTGGACTCGCTGGCGTTCAGTGCTCGATCTCTGGTTGATGGTGGTGATGTGCGCGTATGTGACGGAGTTATCTCTCAACCTCTCGTCACGCTTCACCGTTGGCTGGTATGCCAGCCGCGCCTGCGGGCTCGTCTCCGGAAGTCTCGTCCTGTTTGTCCTGTTGTGCGAGACGACCTTCCTTTACGCGCAGCTGCTCCGCGCGGTCTTTGCACAACGCCGCGAGCGCGAGGCGCGCCTCATGACCGGTGACGCGGTCGCTGCGACGATAGCTCACGAGGTCAAGCAGCCGTTGACGGGGATGATATCGAATGCCGATGCGGGCTTGCGCTGGCTTGAGCGCCCGATCCCCGATCTCGAAAAAGCAAAGGCGTCATTCAAGAACATCGTCGCTGACGGCCATCGCGCCGGAGCGGTGATCGGAAGTGTTCGGGCGATCTTCAAGAAGGACACTCGGAGCAGGATTCAGCTCAACATCAACGATCTCATCGAAGAACTGCTCGCGTCGATGCGCAGTGATCTGCAGAGACACCGGATCAACGTGCAAGTCGAATTGGATGCGCAGGTACCGGTGACAAGAGGCGACCGAATCCAGCTACAGCAGGTGCTCGTTAACTTGATCACGAACGCAATCGATTCGATGGTGTCCACGGATGTAAAGCGGATCCTGTGCGTAAGGTCCGGAGTCAACGACGATGGCAGCGTATTGGTATCGATTGTAGATACGGGCTCCGGCATCGGCCGCCAAGATGCGGATCGAATATTCGACCCGCTGTTCACGACAAAGTCCGACGGTATGGGAATGGGCTTGTCGATCTGTCGTTCGATTATCGAGGCCCATGATGGCCGGTTGTGGGTTGCGCCGAACGAGGCCGAGGGCGCGGTCTTTCATTTTGTCCTCCCCACCGACCGCGGAGCTATCGCATAGGGCATTCGCGGCTTCTGCAACTGACATGTCCGCGTCGTGATGGCCGGGACAAGCCGGGCGAGCCAGGGAACGTGGGCTGATAGCCATATGTGATAGCCTGCCTCCGCAGGGGTGCACTGCCAAAATATCGAAAACAACCCCATGCAAAGTAGCCGGCGGCTGCCAGCGCTCGACACGACACCTTGACATGTCGGGCAACTCAGCGGTATTATTCCATTATTCCGAAATCGCGCAAGCACCCCTCGCCCCGGACTATCGCGTTTGCGGGACCTCTGCAGCTGACGTTTCCACGTCGTCATGGCCGGGCTATGGGACGTGGCCGTAGCCATATGCGATTGCCCTGCCGCTGACCGGGTGACCGTCGTCGACGTTTCTTCGATAACGCCCGCGCGGTAGCTGGCGTTGTGCGAAACTGCTGCCGCAGAAAAGCCCACCGATCTAGCCCCTTACTGACCGTAGCAGCATCCTTTAACAGGGGGAGTTAATAGTCCTTGTGATCGTTCGGGCTCTTCCCAAATTACGTTGTGGCATGAACCGAAACAGGCCGTCGATATGATGGATTCCAGTATCCACTATTTGCCGCTGACACCCGGATTCTTTTCGATCCTGGTTTTTCTGGCGTTGGCGCTGGTCATCCTGATCCAGCTCCGTATTCTCAGATATGCCTATATGCGGCTTGGCGTGGGCCCGCGGGCTGCTCTCCTGCTCCTGTTCGGCTCATTGATCGGAAGCTACTTCAATCTTCCGATCACCGTACTGCCCGGGCCGCCGGTCCAGTCAGGGCAGATCGTCGACTACTTCGGCATGCGCTATGTCGTTCCATTCGTGGTTTCACCCAGCACCATCTTGGCGGTGAATATCGGCGGTGCGGTGATCCCGACGTTGATGTCCGCTTATCTCATGCTTCGCTATCAGCTGTGGCTCAGGGCAGCGATCGCCGTCGCCATTGTCGCCGTCATTGTGCATTCCGCGGCGACGCCTGTGGCAGGCATGGGCATTGCCGTGCCTGTGTTTGTCCCGGTCATGGTCACGGCAATCCTTGCACTGATGCTCTCCCGCCAATATGCAGCGCCGCTGGCTTATGTCGGCGGCTCCATGGGAACGCTCATCGGCGCCGATATTCTCAACCTGGACAAGATCGGCAGCCTGGGCGCACCGATCGCCTCCATCGGTGGCGCCGGGACATTTGACGGTATATTCCTGACCGGGATCCTGGCGGTGCTGCTCGCGGGCCTTGTCTCGCCATCGCGGCTGCAGCCAGCGTCGTAGGCGAACGGACGCGTGACAATGGCAGCGCCGCACCATCTGTCAGAATGCCGACGGCGGTTGTGAGCCGTGAAGATTAGTCCAGGACCATGTCGCCGGGCCAGGTCTTGCTGGCCGCGTTTGCCTTGGCTTGCGCATCATCGGCCGTTGCTCGCGGATTGCTGACCGCGCCTGGAATCTCAACGTTGAAACGGGTTCCGCCACAGTACGCGGCATTTTGCTCACCGCAAATCCTGTGAACATCCGGATGTACGGTTCGAGCCGCAAATGCCGGCGTCCCACCTAACAGCACGACCGAGACTGCGACCAGCTTTGTGATAGTTATCAAACGCATTGCCGTACTCCTTCTTGATGACGCGTCTGCACTCCAACCGTTCAAACCGGCCACCGTGCGCAGAACGCGACGATTCTTGCTTATGAAGGAGATGTGATCGCATTTGGTGAACGCCGCTAAACTCCGCTTTAGAAACCGTGCAGGAGCGTCACGATCGCGGCATCGCGGATTTGCGTGTGCGTTGACGGGGCGCATGCCGTGACTAAACCGATTTTTAATTGAAACATCGCCGAACGAGGGAGACGTATGTACGACCCGGTGTGCACGCGGCAGATCGCCATCTGCATGCGGTTGGAGACACCTGGCTATCATCGAAGAGGTCGCTCCCATGTTGCAGAAAACACCGCTCACCACTCCCACCACGCTTTCGGAAGAGGCGGTCAGTGATATTTCGGCCGCATTGACGCTGCTTCTCGCGGACGTATTCGCACTGTATCTGAAGACCAAGAATTTCCATTGGCACATGTCCGGCCCGCATTTCCGCGATTACCACCTGATGCTGGATGAGCAAGGCGACCAGCTCTTCGCCATGACGGATCCTGTCGCCGAACGCGTGCGGAAGATCGGCGGGACAACCGTTCGTTCGATCGGGCATATCGCGCGCGTTCAGCGCGTCGTCGGCAACGATGCCGCGTATGTGGCGCCGCTCGACATGATCGCGGAACTCCGCGACGACAACGCGACGCTGACGCGCAACATGCGCGAGGTTCATTCACTCTGCGACGACGCGGGAGACGTGGCGACCGCAAGCCTGTTGGAGAACTGGATCGACGAGACCGAGAAGCGAATCTGGTTCCTCTTCGAATGCGGTCAGCCCTCCTGAGCCCCGGACAGGAGCACCAATGAGCGACAGGAACAGCCGCACAATTCCCAAGCGTCGGAAGATACAAAAGAACGCTCGATCGACACGATCAACAACGCAAGAAGAGGAATGGGAACGTGTCAATGCTCAGCTCGACGATGCGCTCAGACAAACATTCCCTGCCAGCGACGCGATATCGATCGTTCAGACCGTTCGCTGCGGCTAAAGCACGGAGACCGGAGCCTTTTTACGGCTTGGGGATGAATTCTCCGGACATCCTGTAGTGACCATCCGTACGGCGGCCGGGCGTTCATCCCAACATTCGGACAGTGCGCGCTGCTCGGATCTCCTTGATGAGATCATCGACACCGGCAAGTGCGAAGCTGAGCGCAGCTTCGTCGACGAGGCGCCCGCTGTGCACCCACTGATGCACGCTGCCAATCACGATCTGGGGTCGAAAGGCCGTGCGAGCCGGTGGCGATATAAGCGTTTCGTTCATTTTTGCTGCGCGCGTACCCTCGAAGATTAAAACAGAATTTAGAGGACCTGCGCGCGAACAGCGCCGATATTGCATTGTCGGCCCAAGCCTTCACGCTGGCGGTCAGGACACGGATCGGGCCGCCCGAAGCAGCGATACGCGCAACGTCATTCAGGAGAATCGCGACATGCAGCAGCACGCTACGATCATCGAAGCAAGTTTCATACGCGATGCCGACTTGAAGTCGGCGAAGGGGCCGCGTCGGCGACCGATCCACGGAACACTGGCGTTGTTTTCCGTTGCTTATTTTGTCGGCGCTCTGGCCACAGATTTCATCTACTGGCAGATGCCGGATGTGTTGTGGGAGAGGTTCTCGATCTGGCTCATTGCCGCCGGTCTGGTCGTGGCGGGCTTCGCGACCATCGCCTACGCGATCGAGCTTGTGGTCGGCGAGCGAATCGACCTGCCTGCCTGGCCGCGTGTGGTTGGCTACGCGCTCGCGGTCCTGCTCGCGCTGACAAACGCCTTCGTTCACAGCCGCGACGGTTACACCGCGGTGGTCCCGACCGGCCTGATGCTGTCGGCACTTGTCGTCGTCGTTTTGGTGTTGACAGCCGTTGCGACCAGAATCCTGACAAATCGCCATCGGTTCGGAGTTTAAGCACTATGCACATCCTCAAGCATGCACGTGTGGCGAAGCTGCCGCATCTCGCCGCTCTTCTCGTCGCCGGCCTCGGACTCGCTGGCTGTGACAGTGGCGGTGATCCGGAAGTCCAGATCGGCGCCAATCCCAAGCTGCCCGCTTTGCAGCAGTATTTGCTGCCGCCGATTCACATCGCAAAAGCCGTAGGATGGGGCGAGGAAACTCCGACCGCATCGGAAGGACTGCAGCTTCGCGCGCTGGCGACCGGCTTCCAGCATCCACGCTCCGTCTATGTCCTGCCCAATGGAGACGTGCTGGTGGTCGAGAGCAATGGCCCGAAAGCGCCGATTTACCGACCGAAGGACATCATCACGGGCTGGGTGCAGACGTTTGCCGGCGCCAAGGCAAAGGACGAAAACCGCATCACGCTGTTGCGCGACACCGATGGCGACGGCATTCCCGACGTGCGAAGCGTATTCCTGGATCATCTCAACTCGCCGTTCGGCGTCGCCTTGATCGGTCACGACCTCTACGTCGCGAACACTGATGCCATCGTCCGCTATCCGTATCAGGACGGACAGACCAGCATCACCACAGCGGGCACCAAGCTCACGGATCTTCCCGGCGGACCGATCGATCATCACTGGACCAAATCGCTGTTGGCCAGTCCGGACGGCACCAAGCTCTATGTCGGTGTCGGGTCGAACAGCAACATCACCGAAAACGGCATCGGGGCCGAATATGAGCGTGCCGCGGTCTGGGAAGTCGACGTCGCCTCGGGCGCGCATCGCATCTACGCCAGCGGCCTGCGCAATCCGACCGGCCTTCAATGGGAGCCTGAGACCGGCAAGCTCTGGGCCATCGCCAACGAACGCGACGAGATCGGACCCGACCTGGTTCCGGATTACATGACGTCGGTACGGGACGGCGGCTTCTATGGTTGGCCCTACAGCTACTACGGCCAGCATCTGGACCCTCGCGTCATGCCGCAGCGGCCCGACCTGGTGGCCTCGGCGATCGTGCCGGACTACGCGCTGAGCTCACACGTCGCGCCACTGGGATTCGCGATGTCCCACGGCACCGGTCTTCCCGCCAGCTACCGCAGCGGTGCGTTTGTCGGCGAACACGGGAGCTGGGATCGAACGCCGCTCAACGGCTACAAGGTGGTCTTTGTGCCATTCAGTGGCGGGAAGCCCAGCGGCCCGGCGCAGGATGTCGTCACAGGTTTCCTGGATCAGAACAATCACGCGCGGGGACGGCCGGTTGGCCTGGCCGTCGACAAGAGCGGCGCGTTGCTGATCGCCGATGACGTCGGAAACACGGTGTGGCGGGTGTCGGGCTCCACATCGAAGCCTGCCAGTTAGCGAAGCGCGCCTCCAGCCTGTCGTCAAATGAACAGCCCGCATGGCGCAGAGAACGGGCGCCATGCGGGCTCCGCTCGCCGAACGCACGGATTCAAGATGGTTAGCGCCCATCCCGAACTGCTGGTCCGTCTAGACGCGATCGGCGCCGTCATGCTGAGCGTGACCGGAGCATTCGCCTACACCGGTGGCTGGCCCTCGCCCGCGCGGCTGACGCAGGATCGGCTAATGGCCGCCTTTCGCGATGCCAATGGCCGCGATCCAACGACCGGAGAACCATCCAACGAAAACAGAGACGTCCCCGACTGCAAATCATAGACGCTCACGGCGGCCGGTTGTGGGCCACGGCAAGCTTGCTGCACGGCGCGACGTTCCAATTCGCGCTACCGGCGAACGCAGACGCGCCAGCTTAGCATTGTGCCCTGTGCACACAGCATGGCCTGCATTCAACAGCCTCGGCAGATGTTTCCGATCGCCCGATCGACGGCAGTTTCTTCGGGGGTCGGCTTGAGCATCGCGTCCGGGACCGCGGAGACGTCGGCCGATGTTGGCTGATGATGCGGCGGAAGCGGCGCGCTCCCAACCAGCCTGGGATCCGCTGTCAATGAGGGCGGGACCGTTGGATTCGCCGGCGCCAACAGGCTTTGCATCCCTTCCTCACGCATGCCTTCCTCATGCATTCCTCCCCCATGCCCGCCGCGGGCATAGCTGGCGGAGAGCCCGGTGAGCAGGACCACGAAGGTCGCCATGATCAGTTTTCGCATATCGCGCTCCTTGCACAATTGGTGTTGAAGGCTTCGACGCGGTTGTTGATGCGGTCGGCGCTCAATGACCGAAGACCCCGGATCGTCCGGAGTCCACTCTCGTTGAAGCGGCGGTGCTCGCGCGCGGATCGCCTACTCGCGGACGAGATAGTGTCGAAGCATCCTGTGCCCGATAACAATCGCGTCACTTCCGCGCCACCCGTCGAGCGAGGCCATTCGGCCTTGGCGGGATGAAGCCGAATTTAATAGGGCCACGCAATCGGCATCCCCACCTTCACTCCATACGGCGTTGGCGTTTTCGTTCGGATCTGCCGGCGTCTGAAACGACTTGTGGCGAACAGTTCGCCCATCCCAAAGGAGAATATTATGAGAGGACGAGTGATGATGATTTTGGCGAGCGTGGCGCTCGCCGGCAGCCTGCTTGCTACCGACGCACAAGCCCGTGGCGGTGGCGGTGGAGGGGGCGGCCATGGCGGCGGCTTCGGCGGCGGTTTTGGCGGAGGCCACATGGGCGGCTTTAGCGCCGGTCACGTCGGCGGTTTGGGCGGAGGCATGGCCGGCCTTGGCGCGGAGCACGTTGGCGGCGCGTCCACGGGTCGCATGGCAGATGTCGGGCATGACCGCCTTGATGGCGGACGGCATCGTTTCGCCGGCAGCGGCTACTACGGCGGCGGTATGGTTTGTCCGTACTATCCGCACGACCTCTACGACCAATCGTACAACTGCCCCTTCTGAACGGGAGCCCGATCCGGAAGCCGCGAACGCGCGGCTTCTGCTCCCCCGGACCCGCCTGGAGCATTGGCGAAAACGTGTCTAACGCCAAATCTGTCAGGCCGACGGCACCAGCCGCAGCGGCCTCTCGCGACTGCTGGGCCGGATCGAAGCGCCACTGAACAACGCCGCCGGGCAGGCGCTTGCACCATGCAACGGGCATCGCACAGCCGCCCTGCCTTTCAATTCGAATTTAATGTCCTAAACCTCAATTTAGTGGGCCGTCCGCGCGCTGCGCCTATCATCTGGTGATCCGCTCGACTTTCAGCGGCAGCCGATATCCGACTTACCACGACGGAGTGACCGACATGGGCATTGAGGGACAATTCGCAGGCCTCGCAATTCGAACCCGGCGCGAGCCGGCGCGCTCAGGAAGCGGCCGCAGCAGAGGTTATCTCGACGACATCAGGCGCTTCGCCATGCTGGAACGAGACCAGGAGTATAACCTCGCCAAACGCTGGCGCGAGCACGGCGACCGTGATGCTGCCAACCAGCTCGTGACAAGTCATCTGCGTCTCGCTGCCAAGATCGCCATGGGTTACCGCGGCTACGGTCTGCCTGTGTCTGAAGTCATCGCAGAAGGCAACATCGGCTTGATGCAGGCACTGAACCGATTCGAACCCGAGAAGGGCTTTCGCTTTGCCACCTACGCGATGTGGTGGATCAGGGCGTCCATACACGATTACATCCTGCGTTCGTGGTCCCTCGTGAAGATCGGAACCACCGCAAACCAGAAGAAGCTGTTCTTCAAACTGCGCTCCGCGAAAAGCAAGATCGCCGCATTGGAAAGCGGCGACTTGCATCCTGATCAGGTGGCTCTGATCGCTAACGACCTTAATGTCGCGAGCCAGGATGTCGTCGAGATGAATCGACGGATCTGTGGTGATAAATCCATCAATACACCGATCAACAATGATGGCGAATCCGGCGAATGGCAGGACCAGCTCGTTGATCAGTCGCCTTCTCCGGAAGCCATCGTCGTCGAACAAGACCAGAAGGAGCATCAGCTCAAGGCTCTGGCCGCCGCAATCGCGACGCTGGATGACCGCGAGCGCCGCATCTTCGAAGCACGACGTCTGACCGACAAACCGCTGACCCTCGAGGACCTGGCGGAAACGTTCAACGTCTCGCATGAGCGCATACGGCAAATCGAGGCTCGCGCATTCGAGAAAGTGCGAAAAGCGACCAAGAACCTCGCCATGCAGGCACAGCTGGCGCGTACTGGCGACCTAGGGCGTCCAAACTGAAATCCGATCTACGGATACGTTTGAGGCCCCAAGTTGCCCCATCGCCGATCAACCCGCCTGCACCTCTTTGCGCCTCGTGGGGCCGCTCTTTGAATCAACCGCCTCCCCCAATCGTCGCAGCTCCTCATGGACAGGCGACGCTTGCAGCCGAACCGGTGTCGACTTATAGGACGGCGTTCCGGATTTGGCGTCATAATGATCGAGCGCCACCAGGACGTTCGCTTCCGGATAGTACATCGCGATCGAACCCTGCGCGATATCGTAGGCGACCGCTGTGAGGTTGCACATAACCCGTTCTTCCGCTTTCGATTCCGCATCGGACACGACGGCGATATCGACGAGATCACCATGCCTCAAGCCGCGGCTGGCGAGGTCACGTTCATTAACAAATACGACGTCGCGTCGCCCCGTAATTCCGCGATAGCGGTCATTCATGCCGTAGATTGTCGTGTTATACTGATCGTGACTTCTGATCGTTGTGAGCGTGAGGGTTTCGCGATCCGTCACGCGCGGATCTTCATCCAGTCCGGCATAGACAAGAAAATTGGCCTTTTTCGTCGGCGTCCGCCAATCACGCTCTGACGCAGCAACATAGAGCCGAAATCCACCCGGCGTCTGAATGCGGGCGTTGAAATCCGCAAACTCCGGAAAAATTGCTTCGATGCAATCGCGGATCCTTCCGTAATCGGAAATCAGGTCCGCCCATTTGACTCGCGTGCCCGGCAATGTGGCGAGCGCCAGTCCCGCGATGATTGCCGGTTCTGACTTGAGATGCTCGGACGCCGGTTTCAGGCGGCCGCGCGAGGCATGGACCATCGACATTGAGTCTTCCACGGTGACCGATTGAGGACCGGTCGCCTGCATATCGATCTCGGTGCGTCCTAGACAGGGAAGGATAAACGACTGTTTCGCGAGCAGCAGGTGGGACCGATTGAGCTTAGTGGCGATATGCACCGCGAGATCGAGCTTGCGCATCGCGGCGAACGTGACATCCGGATCGGACATCGCAACGGCAAGATTACCGCCGAGGCAGACCAGCGCCTTCGATCGCCCATCCCGGATCGCTTCGATGGCTTCGATCGCGTTGTGGCCCTTGTGGCGCGGCGGTTCGAATCCGAACTCGCGGGCCAGTCCGTTCAAAAGCGCGTCGTTCGGAATCTCGGTAATGCCGACCGTGCGATCGCCCTGCACATTCGAATGGCCGCGTAACGGAGATATCCCGGCACCCTCGCGTCCGAGATTGCCGCGGAGCAACAACAGATTGGCGATTTGCTGCACATTGCCGGTGCCGTGTCGATGCTGGGTGATTCCCATGCCGTAGGTGATGATGACGCGCTCCGCCTTGGCGTAGTTGTTGCCGGCGGCCTCGATATCGGAGCGCAACAGACCGGAGGCTTCCTCAATCGCCTCCCAAGAGGTCGCTTCAAGGTCAAGCAGGAGATCATCTATTCCGGTCGTATGGTCTCTGATGAAGTCGCGATCGAGAATACCAGGGCCGCCTTCCGCGAGACTTTTAGCGTCGAGGGTCACGATGGTCTTCATCATCCCCTTCAGCACCGCAATGTCGCCGCCAACCTTCACCAGACGGTAGGTCGAGGCGATCGGCGTTGAGCTTAGTGTCAACATTTCGACGGGGCTCTGCGGCGACGTGAACCGTTCGAGCCCGCGCTCGCGCAACGGGTTGAAGACGATAATCGGCACTCCCCGCCTGGAGACCTCGCGCAGCGTCGTCAGCATGCGGGGATGATTGGTGCCGGGATTGTGGCCGATACAGATCAGCGCGTCGCAGTGATCGAAATCTTCCAGTGTTACGGTTCCCTTGCCGACACCAATCGATTGCGGCAGGCCGACACTCGTCGCCTCATGGCACATGTTCGAGCAATCGGGAAAATTGTTGGTTCCGTATTCCCGCGCGAACAGCTGATAGAGAAAAGCCGCCTCATTGGAGGCGCGGCCGGACGTATAGAACTCAGCCATGTCCGGATGCGGCAACTCACGGAGCGCGGCGCCGATCCGCGCCAGCGCCTCGTCCCACGAGATCGGCAGGTATCTGTCGGTTGTCCGGTCGTAGACCATCGGGTGGGTCAAGCGCCCCTCGTTCTCGAGATCGAAGTCCGGCCGACTCCAGAGTTCGCTGACCGTGTAGGTTGCAAAGAATTCCGGCGTCGTCCGCTTGGCGGTCGCCTCCCAGCTGACCGCCTTGGCTCCGTTCTCGCAAAACTCGAACGAGGAGGTATGTTTGGGATCGGGCCAGGCGCAGCCCGGGCAATCAAACCCATGCGGCTGGTTCATACTGAGGAGACCGCGCGTCTCCTTTACAAGGGCCCTCTGACCGCGCAGCGCGTCTGCCACGGCTTTTAGAGCGCCCCACCCCGCCGCAGCTCCCTCGTAATCGCCGACGCCTACGACATCGTCGTCGGTCATTGTGCTCTCCATCGTGGTGACGCGTGGCCGAAAGACGATCTCGGTGTCCAGACGGGTTTCCGTCCGAGATGATGGACGTTGGCACCGGGCGCGACATGCTCAATTAAAAAAAGATTTAGCATCGAGAGGTCTGGCTTCAGCGGGTCTTCATCGACGCAACCCGAAGCGAATCTGAGTCGGAGAATAAACGCGTATTTAGTTGCACAGATTCGGACGCCCGCTACCTATCAATCGAAGCCGAAAACGACAGCGGTTGGCGGAAGAGAGCTCGCTCGCGATGCCGACAGTACCGACCGCGCCGGCACAGATTTCAACGGGACCCGACAATGAAACTGGCGTTGATTGCTGTTGCGCTTACCGCGTTCCTCGCCTGCAACGAAGCCGCCGCGCAGGTCGGCACGTTGCCGGTAACCCCTACCCTCGGGGCGACGTCGCCGCTTGGCGCGGGTGTCGGCACGGCGGTTGGACCGACCGGAATCGGACTCGGCGCCACCGAGATCACCTCAGGTGGACTTAGTCCGGCGCCGACCGGCGTGACGGGCACGATCGCAATACCGAGCACGAGCAGTGGCACGGCATGCTCGACCACAGGAACCGCACCAACAACGATGTTCGGATCCTCCACGAGCTTCGATGGCGGCGGAATCGGAATGGGAGTTGGCGCGCCCGCCACCGCAGGAACGGCTAGCGGGGCGATGGCAGGCACCACGGCAATGTCGGGATCATCAACGTCGGGGACCTCAAGCTCCGCCGGGCTCTTGACCACAACTGGCATGTCGACCACGTCAGGAACCTTGGATACGGCGGGACTATCGGGAATGTGCGGCTCCGGCTCGACCGGCGTTGCGTCCTCATCGACTCCGACCTCAACGGCACCCACTGCGCCTGGCGGCGTCAGTCGGACCGGAATTCCATTGGGTTCGACCGAGATCGGCAGCCTCGGGGTCAGCGGCATACCTGCGGTGCCGACGCTAGCCGTATCGCCGATTGCGGGCACGGTGGGATCGAGCGCGGCGCCAACCATTTCCACGATTGCGGCTCCGACCACGACACTATCCACAACAACAAGCATTTTCCCGTGTCCGACCGCGGGGATGACCACAAGCTTGTCCACCAGCTGTTAGGCAAGATCTGCTTTCCCAGAGCGAGAACGGCCATGAACAAGAAAGTCGTTGTGTCCATCATCGCGCTGATTGCCCTGCTTGCGGCCGCCGGCCTTTCTTACTTCGCGCATGTTCACGCGCTGGAAGAAGCCGTCGCGGCGCCAACGCCACCGGCGGTGCCGATCGTCGCCACGACGGTCGCGCAGCACGATGTGCCAATCTATCTTACGGGCGTCGGCACGGTGATCGCATACAACACCGACGTCGTGCGTGCCCAGATCCAGGGACAGATCATCAGCATCAACTTCACCGAAGGCCAGACCGTGCACGCCGGCGACTTGCTGGCGCAGATCGATCCGCGTCCCTACCAGGCGCTGATCGACCAGTACACGGGCAATCTGGAGCGTGACCAGGCGCAGCTGATCAACGCTCAGGCCAATCTCACCCGCTACACCACATTGGGACAGAAGGGCTGGGCGACCCCGCAACTGCTGGAGACCCAGAAGGCGCAAGTCGGGCAGCTCGAGGCCGCCGTCAAGGCTGATCAGGCACTGATCGATGCGGCGAAGGTCGAGCTCAGCTACACGCGCCTGACCTCGCCGATCGATGGCGTGGTCGGGATTCGTCAGATCGACGTCGGCAACATCATCAGTCCGTCAACCGCGAACGGGCTCGTCGTCGTCACCCAGCTCGATCCGATCTCGCTGATCTTCACGCTTCCCGAGACGGCGCTGCCGCAAATCCAGCAGCAACAGCAGGCGACCAGGAAGCCGCTCGCGGTCCTGGCCTACAACCAGGATGACACCGCGCTGCTCGATCATGGCGTGCTCGGCCTCGTCAACAATGAGATCCTGCAGACCACCGGCTCGATCCAGCTCAAGGCCAATTTTTCCAACAAGACGCGCAAGCTGTGGCCGGGCCAGCTCGTTAATGCGAGACTGCTCGTCGACACCCGGCGCAATGGCCTAACCGTGTCCGCGGGCGTCGTGCAGCAAGGTCCGACGGGGGCCTACGCCTATGTGGTGAATCCGGACAACACCGTTGCAATCCGCCAGATCAAGGTCGCGCAGATCAGCGACGGACAGGCGCTAATCGACTCCGGCCTCTCAGCAAATGAGCAGGTCGTGGTCGACGGGCAATACAAGCTGCAGCCTGGTGCGCATGTGGCTTTGCTGCACGGCAAGGCAGCCCTGGAAGAAGCCGCACAGGATGCGCTACAGGCGCCGATCCCGTGAATATTTCCGCACCCTTCATTCATCGTCCGATCGCGACGGCGCTGCTGATGGTTGCCTTGTTGGTGGGCGGCCTGGTCGCCTATCCGCTGCTCCCGGTCGCGGCCTTACCCAATGTCAATTATCCGACGCTGAGCATCACCGCCCAGCTGCCCGGCGCCGACCCCCAGACCATGGCCTCCACGGTGGCGTCACCGCTCGAGCTGCAATTCGGGGAGATTCCGGGTCTTACGCAGATGACGTCGGCCAGCGCGCTCGGCTACACCCAGATCACCCTGCAGTTCGACCTCAATCGACAGATCGACGGGGCGGTCAGCGACACGCTGTCGGCGATCAACGCCGCGAACGCCTATTTGCCCGCCGGTCTGCCTTACCCACCGCAGATCCGGAAGGTCAATCCGGCCGACACGCCGATCCTGGTTCTTGGCATCACCTCGGACAGCCTGCCGCTGACGGTTGTCGACGCCTACGCGCAAAATATCCTGCTGCAGAAGATCTCACAGGTATCCGGCGTCGGCCTCGTCGGTATCGGCGGCGCGCAGCAACCGACTGTCCGCATCCAGGTCGATCCGGAGGCGCTCGCGGCCCGCGGCATCAACCTGGAGGACGTGCGGACAGTGCTCGGCCAGGCGAATGTCGACCTTCCCAAGGGTACCCTCAATAGCCCGCGCCAGACCTACACGCTCAACACCAACGATCAGTTGTTCAAACCCGATCAGTACGCTGATCTCGTGATCGCCTATCGCAATGGATCACCCGTCCGCGTCCGCGATATCGGTCGCGCCGTCAGCGCCGGAGAGAATGAGCTGATCGCCGGCTGGTACAACAATCAGCGGGCGATCCTTCTGTCGGTCCAGCGGCAGCCCGGCGCCAACGTGATCGAGACGGTGAGCCGTATCAAGGCGATGATGCCGGTGCTTCAGGCCTCGATCCCGGCCGCCGTCAAGGTCAATATCATCTCCGATCGTACCCAGACGATCCGTGCCTCGATTGACGACGTGCAATTCACTTTGCTGCTGACGATTGCGCTTGTCGTGATGGTCATCTTCATATTCCTGCGCAATTTCTGGGCGACCATCATTCCGGCCGTCACCGTGCCGCTGTCGTTGATCGGTACCTTCGCGATCCTCTACGAGATGGGCTACAGCCTGGACAATCTGTCACTGATGGCGTTGTCGATCGCGGTCGGCTTCGTTGTCGACGACGCCGTCGTTGAGATCGAGAACATCACACGGCACATCGAAGATGGCATGTCGCCGTATGACGCTGCACTCAAGGGCTCGGGCGAGATCGGCTTCACCGTCATGGCGATCACGTTTTCGCTGATCGCCGTCTTCATCCCACTGTTCCTGATGGGCGGTTATGTCGGCTTGCTGTTCCGCGAGTTCGCGATGACCGTCAGTATTGCGCTCGTCCTCTCGCTGGTGATTTCGCGGACGCTCACGCCGATGATGTGCGCGTACCTGCTCAAGCCCGAAAGCGAGCACCACGGATGGCTTTACAGGATGTCCGAGCGCGGCTTCGATGGCCTGCTCTACGCCTATGAATCAGGCCTCAAAATCGTGCTTCGACACCGTTTCATCACGCTGATGGTGATGCTTGGAACCATCGCGCTGACCGGCTACCTCTACGTCATCATTCCCAAGGGCTTCTTTCCCCAGCAGGACACCGGTCTGATCATCGGCCAATCCGAGGCCGCGCAGGACATTTCCTTCCAGGCGATGAAGGAGCGCCAACAGGCCTTGCTCGACGGCATCATGAAGGATCCGGCTGTCGCGACGGTCGGCTCGGCCGTCGGCGCCGGCGGGGGCAGCTATACGCTCAACGATGGCCGCGTCTTCATCCAGCTCAAGCCAGCAGACCAACGCGACCCGATCCAGAAGGTGATCGACCGGTTGCGGACCAATCTTGCGAAAATCCAGGGCATCACGCTCTACATGCAGGCCGCCCAGGACATTACGGTCGGCGCGCGCCTGAACAAGACCCAGTTTCAGTACACCCTCAACGATGCGGATCCTGGCGAGCTCGAGCATTGGTCGGCGCTGTTCTTCGACAAGCTCAAGGCGATACCCGACATCACCGACGTGGCAACCGATCAGCTCAGCTCCGGACCGCTGCTCGACATCTCGATCAAGCGCGAAGTCGCCTCGAGTTACGGCATCTTGCCGTACACGATCGACAACACGCTCGACGATGCCTTCGGCCAGCGCATTGTCTCGACCATGTACACCACCCTGCAGCAGTACCACGTCATTCTGGAGGTCAACCCGAAATTTCAGTACGGGCCCGAGGCGCTCAACGGCATTTACGTCAAATCGTCGAGCGGACAGCAGGTGCCGCTGTCGACGCTGATCGATTCGGCAGTGAAGGTCGCTCCGCTCGTGGTCAACCACACCGGGCAATTCCCGTCGGTGACGATCTCGTTCAACCTCGCGCCGGGCACCGCGATCGGACAGGCGGTCAACGCCATCAACGCGGTCCAAAAGCAGCTGCATCCGCCACTGTCGGTTCAAACCAGTTTCCAGGGCAATGCCCAGGCATTCGGCGCGTCGTTGTCGAGCACACCGATCCTGATCGCGGCGTCGCTGTTCGTGATCTATATCATTCTCGGCGTGCTTTACGAGAGCTTGATCCATCCGATCACGATCATCTCGACGTTGCCATCGGCCGGCGTTGGAGCGCTGTTGTTGCTGATGGCGGCCCACTACGATCTGAGCGTGATCGCGATCGTCGGCATCATCTTGCTGATCGGCATCGTCAAGAAGAACGGCATCATGCTGGTGGACTTTGCCTTGCACGCCGAACACAACGAAGGTCTATCGACCGAGGAAGCAATCTACCAGGCCTGCATCAAGCGTTTTCGCCCGATACTGATGACGACAATGGCGGCGCTGCTCGGCGCTGTACCGATGATGATTGGCACCGGGGTCGGCTCGGAGATTCGCCAGCCGCTCGGCTATGCCATCGTCGGCGGCCTCGCGTTGTCGCAGATTCTCACCCTGTATACGACGCCGGTCGTCTACATCTATCTCGACGAGCTTCAGACCTGGCTGTTCGGCGCAACGCCGCAACAACCCTCAGGCCATCCCGAAGCGACGCCCGCCGAATGAAGCATTCCTCGACCGGCCTGCTCCATGGCTTCGACGATTGCGCGCTGCGCAACGCGGGCCACTAAACGCCAATTTAATGGTCCCCGGATCGTCCGCTGCTTAGCTATCCGATAGATGATCCAACTGATCCGGGAATGCCATGACCCTTTCCGCAATTCGCATCGTCAGCCCGGCCGAATTCGATCCCGGAACGGCGCAGACCCCGGGCTCGGAACGCCGCGCCGCGATCACGCCGGCGCTCGGCATTGCGTCGGCCATCTGGGGCGGCCTGTTCGAGGTGGATCCGGGATCGCGGACCGGAATTCATCATCACGGAGAACAGGAAACCATCGCCTACGTGCTCTCCGGCATCTGTGAAATCCGCTGGGGCGAAAGAGGCGAATCTGTCGCGTGCGCGCAAGCCGGTGACTTCATTCACGTTCCCGGATTTCTGCCACACATGGAAATCAATCCCTCGAAGCAGGAGCCGTTTCGATGGGTGGTGGTGCGCAGCACGGCGACACCCATCGTGGTCAATCTTCCGGATGACAGCTGGCTGTGAGCGGGCGTTCTGCTGAAGACAGCCGGCAGGGACTTTCGAGTCGCAGAGGAAGTCGACGAAGAGTCTAATTCGCGACGAAGCAAAGCCAAGAGTGAACGAGTCATGCGCGCAATACGGTTCAAGACCTTTGGCGATCCCTCGGTGCTCGAGGTGGCGAAGATCGCAGCTCCCGCCCGCAGCGAGACGACGGCGCTGGTGCGGATCATGGCGGCCTCGATCAATCCGAGCGACGTCAAGAATGTCGCCGGGGCCATGAAGCAGACGACATTGCCGCGTACCCCCGGCCGCGATTTCGCGGGCGTGGTAGAGACGGGGCCGGCCGAGTGGATCGGGACCGCGGTCTGGGGCACCGGCGGAGACACTGGCTTTACCCGCGACGGCACCCATGCGGAGATGATCGCCGTGCCTGTGGCCAGTCTGCGCAGGAAACCCGACACCCTCAGCTTCGACCAAGCCGCGTCGGTCGGAGTTAACTACATGGCCGCATGGCGCGGCCTTCAGGCGGCAGGGCTCACCGCCGGTGAGACGGTTCTGCTGATCGGAGCCGGGGGCGGTGTCGGAGGCGCCGCGGCGCAGATCGCCCGGCGGCTCGGCGCCCGCGTGATCGGCGCCGAACGGCAAGCACCACATCCGGACGCACCGATCCTTGGTATCGCCGAAAAGCTGATCGTCGGCGCCGAGGATCTGCCGACCGAGGTGCGTGCGGCGACCGACGGCAAGGGGGCTGATGTCGTTTTCGATCTCGTCGGCGGCATCATGTTCCGAACCGCCGTCGACAGCCTGGCACTGCGCGGCCGGCTGGTCGAGATCGCCGCGACTGGCCGGCGTGAGGTGAGCTTCGACATCGCCGATTTCTACCACAACGAAAGCCGCCTGTTCGGTATCGACACGCTGAAGTCCGACCTCACGGCCTCGGCCAGGGTGCTGGAAGCGCTGACGCCGGGATTTTTGGCGGGCGACTACCGTGCCGCACCGATTGCGGAAGCCTGCGGCCTTGGCGACGTGCAGGACGCCTATCGCAAGGTCGCGGCTGGCTCCGCCGGTCGGGTCGTCTTGCAACCGCAGCAATAGGAGGCGGCTATGATGGGGTATCTCGTGTCCCTGTTCATGGGGCTTGCGGTGGGCGCGGCCTATGGCCTCGTCGATGTCCGCTCTCCGGCGCCGCCGATGATCGCCCTCGTCGGCCTGTTCGGAATGGTGTTGGGGCAGCAAGCGGTAGACATCGCGAAGCGCCGGATCGAGCCAACGCCTCAAACGTCGGTCCAGCACTCTTCCGAGCAATGACGGCAGTAAACCCAACGACATGGAGCAATCATGGACGACCACGAATCCAACAGCGAACCGGATGCACCAAATCGATTTGAAGTGACCCGCCGCACCGTCATCGAGACCGGAACCGCCGCGTTGCTGTTGACCGCACTTCCGCACGCTGCCCTTGCCGCCGGTGCCGTCGACAATGATGAGCCGCCCCTACCTCCCGCGACCGTCGCTCTTGAGATCAACGGTCATGCGCATTCGCTGACCCTCGACCCCCGAACGACGTTGCTCGATGCGTTGCGGGAGCACCTCGCCCTGACCGGCTCGAAAAAGGGCTGCGATCACGGCCAATGCGGCGCGTGCACGGTGCTGATCGAAGGCCGCCGTATCAACTCCTGCCTGACGCTGGCGGTGATGCACGACGGTCAATCGGTCACGACGATCGAAGGGCTCGCCCACGCCGAGACGCTGCATCCGCTGCAGGCAGCCTTCGTCGAACATGACGGCTTTCAGTGCGGGTACTGCACTTCCGGCCAGATCTGCTCGGCCGTCGGAATGCTGGCCGAAAGCCGGTCGGGCATGCCGAGCTACGTGACCGACGATCTGACGAAGCCGGCCACCGAACTCACCGATATCGAAATCCGCGAAAGAATGAGCGGTAACATCTGTCGCTGTGCGGCCTACCCCAACATTGTGGCGGCCATCAAACAAGCTGCGGGATTGGCAACATGAAAGCCTTCAGCTATCAGCGCGCCGACTCGACGGCGCTAGCCGCCGCCGCGGCCGCAAAGCCCGGTGCGAAAATCATTGCCGGCGGCACCAATCTGCTCGATCTGATGAAATTGCAGGTCGAGACACCTTCGGATCTGGTCGATATCAACCGCCTGCCGCTCGACAAGACCGAGGAGGCAGCCGACGGTGGACTGCGTATCGGCGCACTGGTTCGCAACAGCGATCTTGCCGCTGACCCACGCGTGCGGCAGCGTTACGGCGTGCTGAGCCGCGCGCTGCTGGCCGGCGCCAGTGCGCAGCTGCGCAACAAGGCCACGACCGGTGGCAACCTGCTGCAGCGAACCCGCTGCTACTATTTCTACGACATTACAAAACCCTGCAACAAACGCAGCCCCGGCTCCGGCTGTGCGGCGCTTGCCGGATTTAACCGCATTCACGCGATCCTGGGCACCAGCGAGTACTGCATCGCGACACATCCGTCGGACATGGCGGTAGCGATGCAGGCGCTCGACGCAAAAGTAGAGACGGTCAATCGCCAGGGCGAAACCAAAGTAACCCCGATCGCGGACTTTTATCGCCTTCCCGGCAACACGCCCCAAATCGAGACGTCGCTCAAGCCGGGCGAAATCATCACCGCGGTGACGCTGCCTCCGCCGCCTCCGGGCGTGCAGGTTTACCGCAAGGTCCGCGATCGTGCTTCCTACGCCTTTGCGCTGGTTTCAGTCGCCGCAATCGTCGACAGCGCGCGCGGCCGGATCCGCACGGCCCGGCTGGCCTTTGGCGGGTTGGCGCATCGGCCGTGGCGGGTCATGCAGGCCGAGCAGAGGTTGGTCAACGCAGCTGCCGACGCGACCACCTTCAACGCGGCCGCGGATGCCGTGCTCGAGGGCGCGCGCGGATTTGGCGGCAACGATTTCAAGATGCCCCTGACGCGACGCACGCTGCACAGCGTGCTGACAGAGACCACCCGGACCTGAGGGAAACGAACACATGGAAATGAATTCACCCGTCGGCCGCAATGCCCTTGATGCGCCGGGCGTCGTCGGCAAGCCACTCGACCGTGTGGACGGCCCTTTGAAGGTCTCCGGTGGCGCGCGCTACGCCTATGAAATGCAGCAGCAGGACGTGCTTTATGGTTTTGTGGTCGAGGCCTCGATTGGAAAGGGACGCATCGAATCGATTGATACGCGAGCGGCGGAACGGGCGCCGGGCGTGACGCTGGTCCTCACCTATCGCAACGCCCCCGCGCAGGGCACCGGCAATCATCGCCAGGCGCATCCGGTGCTCAACGGGCCGCAAGTGACGGGTTACGGCCAGCCCGTTGCCTTCGTGGTTGCCGACAGTTTCGAGCGGGCCCGGGCGGCGGCCTACCTCGTGGACGTGAAGTACGACCGGTCGAACGGAAGATACGCGCTCCGCAGCAACCTCAAAGAGGCGCGCGTTCCAGACCCAAGCGACGCGCCGGCAGCCGACAGCGCGGTGGGCGATTTCGCAGGCGCATTCGCCGTCGCCCCGGTGCAAGTCGATGTGACCTATACCACCCCGCTGCAAAGTCACGCGATGATGGAACCGCATGCCACGCTCGCGGCGTGGGATGGCGACGAACTGATCCTGCATACTGCGAACCAGATGCTCAACCAGGGTCAGCAAGTCATCGCGACAACCCTGAAGATTCCGGTCGAGAACATCCGCCTGATCAGCCCCTTCATCGGCGGCGGATTCGGCGGCAAACTCTGGGTCAATGCCGATGCGATCCTGGCGGCGATTGCCGCGCGGCAGCTCAAGCGACCGGTCAAAATCGCGTTGACCCGGCAGCAGATCTTTCACGTCACGACGCACCGCTCGAACACAATCCAGCGGGTTCGTTTGGGCACGGATCGGGAGGGCCGCATTCTCGCGATCGGCCACGATGTTTTCTCCGGCAATCTGCGCAGCGAACAAACCTACGAGGGTGCCGCGCTGCAGACCCGCACGCTCTATGCCGGGCCAAATCGATTGACACGACACCGCCTGGCGCCGCTGGATATTCCGGTGGCGTCGTCGATGCGGGCTCCCGGCGAGTCGGTCGGGCTGATGGCGCTGGAATGCGCGATGGATGAACTAGCCGAGAAGCTCGATCTGGACCCGATCGAATTGCGCATTCGAAATGAGCCGAGCCAGGATCCGGAAAAGCATATCCCCTACTCGAGCCGCCATCTGATCGCCTGTATGCAGGAAGGCGCCCGCCGGTTTGGCTGGGACAAGCGCAATCCGAAGCCGGCCCAGCTCCGCGAGGGACGCTGGCTGGTGGGAATCGGCATGGCTGCGGCGACACGCGGCAACCCGCTTCACCTTTCGAAGGCCAATGTCCGGCTGGATTCGGACGGTGCCTGCACCGTACGAATGGCGATGACCGACATCGGAACCGGGACGTATACCATCCTGGCCCAGATCGCAGCGGAGATGCTGGGCCTGCCGATGGAGCGGGTTCGCGTCGAACTCGGTGACACGAGCTTTCCGCAGGCGGCAGGTTCAGGTGGCTCGTGGGGCGCCGGCAGCTCCGGATCGGCCCTGTACGAAGCTTGCCATGCGCTGCGTGAAAAGCTGGCACGGGCCGCCGGCATGGATCCGGCAGCCGCAAGGTTCGCCAACGGCAGCATCGCATCTGGCGAACAGTCCAGAAACCTAGTGGACCTTGTCGGCGCCGGAATGGACGCCGACGGCGAAATCCAGCCCGGCAGCAACAACAAGGATTTTTCGCAGCAATCCTATGGCGCCCATTTTGCCGAAGTCGGCGTCGACGTCGACACCGGTGAGGTGCGCCTGCGGCGCATGCTCGGCGTATTCACCGCCGGCCGTGTCCTCAACGCAAAGACGGCGCGTTCGCAGGCCATCGGCGGAATGGTGTTCGGCCTCGGCGCCGCGTTGCAGGAAGAAATGGCGCTCGATCCGCGTTTCGGCTTCTACGTCAATCACGATCTCGCCGAATACCACGTGCCGGTGCACGCCGATATTCCGGCCATCGACGCCATCTTTCTCGCCGAGCTGGATGAAAGGTCCAACCCGCTGAAAAGCAAGGGCATCGGCGAACTCGGAATCTGCGGTGCAGCCGCCTCGATTGCCAATGCAGTCTACAATGCCTGCGGTGCCCGGATTCGGGACTACCCAATCACGCTCGACAAGCTGCTTTCCGCACTTCCGGTGCAGGCATGACCCGCGTGGACGCAGCAAGCCAGCGGCGGTGCCCGACTGCGTTTGCCGTGATTGCAACTGGCGCGGCCGTCGTTCTGGTGGCTGGTCTTGCGATCGCGCGCGGCGCGGCCGCGGAGCCGGAGGCGGTCCCCTCACCTCAGGCAACCGGATATCTGCCAAGTATCAGCGACCTGATGATTGCGACCATTCAACCGCGGCATGAGCGGCTTTGGCGGGCCGAACAGGATGGAAACTGGAGTTTTGCAGCCTACGAGCTCGGAAATCTCAAAGGCGCCTTCAATCGGCTCGGCCACGCCCACCCCACTGAAGACGGCATGTCCTTTCCGGACATGATTACATCCGTTACCGAGCAACCTTTCAAGGAGCTCAGCACTGCGATTCAAGCCAAGGATGGCGCGGCATTCGCCAAGGCCTATACCGATCTAACCGGCGCATGCAATTCATGCCATCAGGCGCTCAATCATGGCGTCGTGGAGATTCGCGTGCCGGATCGGACGTCAAGATCGTACCTGGGTTCGGACCTAGGTATCGATAGTACGTCGCGACATTGATGCTTCGCGATGCGTTCGCTGACATCGATCGCTGCTCGACCTGCGAGACGTTTCTGAACCCAAGTTTAATGGCTCCCGCTAACGGTGTCCCTATCTTTTGTGTGACCGATCATTTTCAAGTGAGGAGAGGTAACATGTTTTCAAGACGGGATATGCTGGCGGTGTCCGCCGCGGGCGCCATGATGACTGCCAATGCGGCGCACGCCGCCTCCTTCGGCAATCCGGACGAGCCGGCGCAAGGCGCCGTCAACGCCAAGGGCCCGGGCAATCTGAAGGATCCCGGCCCGCAAAACGAGGCGATCGCCGGTCAGTTTCCATCGGCAGCATTTCCGCCGGCGACCGATGTCGGTGGCATGCCGATGGACTGGGCCTCCTTCAACAATGCACCAAAGCGCATCCAGAACGGTGGGTGGGCGCGTCAGGTGACGCGGCAGGATTTCGCGATCTCGGAAACCATCGCCGGCGTCAACATGCGGCTGACGGCTGGAGGCATCAGGGAACTGCACTGGCACCAGGCCGCCGAGTGGGCGGTCATGACCTACGGCAGTTGCCGCATAACGGTTCTCGACGCTCACGGCCGGCCATATGCTGCCGACGTCAATGAAGGTGACCTCTGGTACTTCCCGGCCGGCCAGCCACATTCGTTGCAAGGTCTCGGTGCGGACGGCTGCGAATTCGTGATCTGCTTCGACGACGGCGACGCCAGCGAGTTCAATACGCTGCTGGTGACGGACTGGTTCGCCCACACGCCTCCGGAAGTGCTCGCCAAGAATTTTGGTGTTCCGGCCGAGACGTTTGCCAAGATCCCGCTGCATGATCTATGGATCTTCCAGGGCACCCTGCCCGGCGATTTGGCGTCCGATCGCGCCGCCATCGCCAAGGATGCACACGCTCCGCCCCATCCCTTCATCTACCGGCTTGGATCATCAGCTCCCACGAGGGAATCCAGAGGTGGCGACATGCGAGTTGCCGACAGCACCAACTTCGTGATCTCAACGACGATTGCGGCCGCGCTGGTGACGGTCCGGCCTGGCGGCGTACGGGAGATGCACTGGCATCCGAACGCCGACGAATGGCAGTATTACCTCAAGGGAAAGGCACGCATGACGGTTTTCAATACCGGCCCGAATGCGATGACGATGGACTTCAACCCGGGAGACATTGGATACGTCAAGCGCAATCTCGGACACTACGTCGAGAACGTCGGCGACACGGACATGCAGTTCATCGCCGTCTTCAGAGCTCCCCGCTACGAGGAGATTTCGCTGTCCGACTGGCTAACCCACACGCCGCCGGCGCTGGTCGCCCAGCACCTCAATGTCGACGAAGCGACCATCGCGAAGTGGCCAGACAACGCGCCGGGCGTCATGCCAAGTTCGTAGAATCGGGAGCTGGAGCCTTTTCCGTTCCGACAAAATCGGAACGAAAGGCTCCAGATTCCTGTTTTGACCCGTTTTCGTTTCCGAGTCCCGGATCGACGTCAGCGTCGGCATGGACGTGAAGTTCCGTCACCTCGCCGCTACTCCGGTTGACAGCACGGTTCGCGCCTTCTCGAATCGCCCGGATCGACCCGAAGAGCGACGCCTTCGAGGTCGAGGCCCCGGACAGTAATCGCAAGATCGGCAACGCACCCATCGCCGAGGCACATCATCAACAGGCTCGGGTTCGAGAGGCGGTTCGTGACGCGACCTTGACACCAAGCCTAGCAAACCGAAGGCGACCGGACGCTCCTACGCCGCGACACTTCCCGCGGGCGGAGCCATGAATTCCGGGCCGACCGGGTCGGTGATGGTCTCGCGCAATATCCGTTCAATTTCGCCCTTGGTTGCGTCATCGAGCGACCAGCCGGTCACCTCGTCGACCGGCCGCAGTTGATCCGGATGGCGGGCGCCCCACAGCGCCGTGGTGACGCCCTGATCGAGCATCCATCGGATCGCCAGGTGAATCACACGTCTGCCGAAGCGTTGCGCCAGACGATCGAGTTTGGTCACCGCGGCCAGGTACTGTTCGAATCGCGGCGCTTGAAACTTTGGATCGGTGCGCCTCAGGTCGTCGCCACCGAATACCGTGTCCGGCCGCATTCGTCCGGACAGCAGGCCCCGGCACAACGCCCCATATCCGAGTGTCGCGATTCCATTTTGCCGGCAATAGGGAAGCAGGTCGGCCTCGATGCCGCGCTCGAATAGATTGTAAGGCGGCTGAAGCACGTGCAGCGGCGCAATGCGGCGAAATCGCTCCATCTCGACGACGGAGAAGTTGCTCACGCCAATGGCACGTATTTTCCCTTGCGCGAGCAGCATATGCATGGCGTCGGCGGTTTCCTCGATCATGATCAATGGATCAGGCCAATGGACCTGATAAATGTCGATGTAATCGGTTCGAAGCCTGCGCAGCGACGCCTCGACCTCCCGCAGGATACGGGCGCGACTGGCATTGCGTGAAACGCGTCCCCCCTCCCATTGCAGTCCGGCTTTGGTGGCAATCAGCACGCTGGAGCGCAGCCCGCTTTCGGCGATCGCCTTGCCAATGATCTCTTCGGAGCGGCCAAATCCATAGACCGGGGCTGTGTCGACGAGGTTGATGCCGTGCTCAAAGGCGGCACGGATGGTCGCGATGGATTCGGCTTCGTCGGTTCCGCCCCACATCCATCCGCCAATCGCCCAAGTGCCGATCGCGACCGGCGACACCCTGAGCGACGTACCGGGAATGCTTGTCAGCTTCATTCTCGTTCCGAGGACTTCTGCTTGATCAGCCATAGTGCTGTTCCTTCTTCGCCTGCGTGCGCCTTGTAAGGCGACCGATAGGATCAAACTTCGGTGGAATTCACCGATGGTGTGGGGCAAAGCCCCGACTCCTCCCCGGCGATAAGTGCAAGCGCGGTCCAGTCGAGGTCACCGTGACCGCGTGCGATTCCGGTGATCAATCGATCCCTGACCACACTGACCGATGGCATCGGCACGCCGGCATTCTCTGCTTCTGCGAGGGCCAGGCGCACGTCCTTGAGCACGAGGGGCAGAACGAAGCCGGCCGCATAGCTCTGCCTGGCGATCTTGTCACCGTAGATCTTGTGCGCGCGTCCGCCGAACATCGTGCCTGTCATGATCTCGACGAAGGACCGCGGATCCAGTCCGCGCTTCCGGACCACGGCCACGGCCTCGCCCATCATCTCGAGCGCAGTCGCGCTCATCATATTGCCGAGCAATTTGACGAGGTTGGCGTGTTGCGGATCGGTACCGATCACAAATGTCTTCTGTCCGAGGCAGTCTAGGAGCGGTCGGCAGCGATCGACGTCGGCGAGAACACCAGCGGCGACGATAAACAACTGGCGCGCCTTGGCGGCGTCGGGATTTCCGAACACCGGCGCTGCTACGTAACCTTGTCCGCTGCGCTCATGCTCGCTCGCAAGAAGCGAGGCCGCCGCAGTGCTGATCGTGCTCATCGACAGATGAATCGCGCCAGGCGTCAGACCCGCAGCCAGACCGCGGAAACCGATGTCGCCGCTGCCGAACACGATATCACGCACGGCAGCATCGTCCGGCAACATGCTGATGACGACCTTGCAGTCGAGCAAATCGCCAATGTCTGTCGTCGGCGTTAGACCGAGCGCCTCGAGCCTGCCGATCTGGTCAGGGCGGCGGACGTAGGCGATAACCCGTTGTCCGCTGGCGGCAAGATTCGCGGCCATCGCCGTTCCCATGCGACCGAGGCCGACAAAGCCGATTTCGCCCACGCCCGACTGGACGCCAGCCAATACAGCATCGCCTCGCTGTCCAGACGGAGTTCCGGACGAACTTGCGACGGCAGAACGAGAGATCGACCGGTGTTTGGACATGGCGGCTCCTTGCCGAGCGCAACGCATTTCTTGGTGCGCACCTTGCGACGGACATATCCGGTATCTGGTGAAGAGCGCAGCGCGCCCCTTGTCCGGATTTGCTGTGCTCTTGAGCTTTCTTGCTGAGATTCCCTGCAACGGGCTCGCACTGGTTCTCGACTTGGCGATCAAGCGCCGCTGGCGTGGACCTAAATCAAGTTTGGTTTCTGAACGACAATTTAATGGTGCCGGAAATTTGGCATGCTTACTCTGTAGAACTGTCGCGACGACCGTCCGCAAAGACAGGATAACGTTCTTGAGATCGCCCCCGGCGAAGCGGCGACCCGAACCCATCATCATTCGCCATCGGTTGCACAATGCTGGTCGAGGACAGGGGGCAATGCCCGGATCAGGAAGTCGCTGTACGTGGAATCGGCAGTCTCAGTGTTTCGTCGTCCCCACTTCGGATTGTTGAAATTTCCCCACCCGACATCGCATGTCGCCGGCTGTCAAATTGGGGCAACATACAGGCTGACGACGTCAGAGTTATCCGGCGTGAGACTTTCGAGGATGGTTTTCAAGCCCAGCGACATTTATTGATCGCTTACGAACGCGCAGAACGGTTTGACGGCGAGACCCTCATCGAGGGCCTGCCAAAGTCAACCTTGCGCGAATTCAACTGCAAGCTCAGCTTCGTGCCTGCCGGCCATCGATTCTACGGGTGGCAGACGCCACGGGTACTGACCCGCGTCACCTATATCTATCTAGACCCGCCGGATCCGCTGTTCGATCGAGGATCCGGTGTCGCCTGTCCCACAATCAGCCCGCGCCTGTTCTTCTTCGATCAGGCCGTCTGGAATACCGCGGTCAAGCTCAAGGCCGAGGTCGGGAATTTCGGCCCAATCAGCCGTGAATATGCCGAAGCCCTGAGCCTCGTGCTGATGCACGAACTTTTTCGACTGGAGCGAAATGTACGCTCAACGGCGTGTCCAGTGCGCGGCGGCCTGCCGGCATGGCAGCAAAAGCGCGTGGTTGAATTTATCGAGGAGCATCTCGCGGAGGACATCTCGCTGGCCGCCCTCGCCAGGCTCGTCGATCTGAGCCTCTATCATTTTGCGCGCGCCTTTACGCAGTCGTTCGGCGCACCTCCGCATCGCTACCACATGGCCCGCCGAATGGATCTAGCCAAGAGCCTGTTGCAGAGGCCGGCGCTCTCAGTGACGCAAATCGGCGCCCGGATTGGATTTCGCGAATCGAGCTCGTTCACAAGGGCATTTCGCAAGTTCTCCGGACTTACGCCGACCGAATATCGTCGTCACCGAGAAGATTAGCATCCGAGCGCATTCCGCTCATGCTGGTAATGGAGACGGACAGCTAATCTCGACCACGCATCCGGCCCCGGGATGGATCGTGAACCGGAAGTCGTGCAACCTTACGATCGCGGCCACAAGGTTCAAACCGAGACCCAGGCCTGACGTGTGTCGTACCCGGTCCGACCGGTAGAAACGACGCAGCACAGCATGGCGTTCGCGATCGCTGATGCCCAAACCGGTATCTCTGACACGCACGACGGTTTCGCGGTTGCTGCGAAGCAGCCCGATCTCCACCTGCCCTCCAGCGGGAGTATATTTGATGGCGTTGTCGACGAGGTTGGCGACCGCCTCGACCAGCAGATCGCGGTCGCCACGCACGGCTAATTCGTGTGGTGAGTGAATCAGAAGAGCGATCCCCTTGTCCTCAGCTATTGGCTCGTACATATCAGCCACTTCGCGGATGAGTTCTGCCAGCGCCACCCTGCCGAAGCCGGCCGATCGCTGACTTCTCTCGATCTCCGTCAATCTCAAAATGGCGGTAATAAGCGATAACGACTGATCGAGTGCCTCCGTGGTTCTGTCCGCGACCAACTGAAGCTGCTCAAGCGTCCCGGCATTGGAGCGACCGCGCTCGAGTATCAGCCGCGCGCGGGTGAGCGGCGTGCGCAGATCATGGGCGATGTCACTGCCGACACCCGCAAGGGATTGGATCAGAGTTTCCATCTCATCGAGCATACCGTTGACGATCATCGCTAATCTGGAGAACGGATCGTCGGCGTTTCGATGCGGGAGACGTTCGCGCAGGTCGCCGGCAACGATGCGCTGAACGCGCTCGTTGACCTCGACGATACGCTGGCGGGCACGAGCGTTCAGTATCACGCCGATCGCAAAGCAAAGGAGCACGGCAGGAACGACACCGAGCGCGAATGCCCCACTAACGACGTGAGCGATCTCGGCGACTTCGTCGTTATCCCGACCGATCGCCAGTACATCGCCATTCGGCAACTTTCGCGCGATCAGTCGGACCGCCTGCCTTGACGATCCACTTTCGTCCGTCCTGTCGATGACAGCGTCCCGCGCGACATTATCGAGCTCGAGATTGCGCGGCAGACTGTCCAGGTTACCGAGGATTCTGCGGCCGTCCGGGCCGAACAATGCCGCAAGCCGAACGCGCCGCGGGTCCTGTTTCAGGTGCTCGTCAAGCGCGTCCAGCCTGCGCTCGGGCGACAAATCCGCAAAGACGCTCATTTGTGACGCAATCATGCGGTCGGATCGCATCGTCAGATCGTGCTTTGCTTTGAAGTAGACAAAGCCGAGCAGCGCCACGACAAAGCCCGCGAACAGCGCGGCCACCAGCAATGTCCATCGCAGCATCGTCGAGCGCGCGAACCTGCCCAATTGCATCATGTTGTCCCGTCGGAAGACTACGGAGGCGTTTGAGGTTCCTGCCTGGGTTTCGGGGACACATCCGAAGCCTCGGGCAGAGTTCGTCAACATGAACTCTTTGCCTTGGCTCGCTTGGCCCACACGCATCCCTCGGCTCTAGTTGAGGTCAGACTAGTTTGACAATGGAACCCGCTCGATCCTACAGAGGATTGTTCGGAACAACGTATTGGTTTGCGAGATCCATACCTTGGTTTAGCCGCGGCCGGCATTCGCGCCGATGGCGATTAGACATGCCGATGTCAGCGACAATGCGCCGCCGTCGGTCACCTCACTTGCCGCCGCCGCCGCGGTGTCGATGGAGCGCGGTTTCGATGCAGTCGATCAAGACGGGGGCGGCAAAGGGTTTGGCCAGGAAGCAAATGGCTCCAATCTTCAGTGCCCGGGCACGGACGCTCTCATCGGGAAACGCCGTGATGAAGATGAATGGTATGTCGTTGCCCTGAATGCGTACGTGCTCAAGCAGGTCCAAACCGTTCATGCCGGGCATCTGCACGTCGGCAACGACACAAGAGGATTCGTCCGTCTGGGACGACTGCAAGAAATCCGCTGCCGACGCAAATGTACGCACCACATATCCATGCGAGCTGAGGAGATTGTCTGTTGCTGCGCGGACAGATACATCGTCATCAATGACAGAAATCACCGAGAGCGTTGACAAGACAGGCCTTCCCGACGCCGGAGCAAAGCGTCCATCTTTGGCACGCCCCCAACTAAAATGGGCTGCCGGCCACGATTCTAAAATCATACTTAGGTTTGTATCTTCAACAACTTGGCCCGCAACCAGGCACGCACCGAATCCTTGAGAGAACCAAGGGCCGGCGTCCATTCCGCGCCTAGGCCTTGCGGCGTTGAACTCCGAGCGTTTCGGCCTTTCTTAACAGATCGGCCAGCGACCTCGCGCCCATTTTCTTCATAATGCGCCCCCGGTGTATCTTTACGGTGATCTCAGCAAGTCCGAGTTCACCTGCGATTTGCTTGTTCATCAGTCCAGACGCAACCAACGCGAGAACCTCCCGCTCGCGCGTACTCAGGGTTTCAAAAAGGGCCCGCAGATCCAGCACGATCCTGTCGGCGGTCCGCCGCTTTCGATCGCGCTCAATCGCCGTCACGACAGCGTCGAGCATGTCCTGATCGCGAAATGGCTTTGTCAGGAAATCAACCGCTCCTCCCTTCATCGCCCTGACGCTCATCGGAATATCGCCATGGCCGGTCATAAAGATAATTGGAATGTGAATGTTCGCTTTGGCCAATTCAGTTTGAAAATCCAGGCCGCTCAGCCCGGGCAACCTGACGTCAAGCACCAGGCAGCTGGCGACATCCGGAAGATCGCCTTGCAGCATCTCCGATGCCGCACCGAACGCCGCAACCTGCAGTCCCACTGACTGAAAGAGATTGCTGAGTGCTCGGCGCATCGAGGCGTCATCTTCGACAACGAAGACAATCGACTCCTTGGCGCTCGACCCTTCATCCGATGATTTTGGGCGCTCGGTCATAAGGCGTCTTCCCGACGAAGGGGCAATACGAACTGGAATGTAGCACCCGGCCCCTCGTTGCGGGAAGCCGATAGACGTCCCCCGTGGGCCTCTACAATTGCCCGGCAGATGGAAAGCCCCATGCCCATGCCGCCAGACTTCGTGGTGAAAAATGCCCTGAATAGCCGATCCGCATCGTCCGACGAAATCCCGACACCGCAATCCGCTACAGTGACGAGCATCCACTGTGCGTCGTCCCTGCGCGATCGGATCATTAGCTCGCGCGGCCGACCCGCAACCGACTCCATGGCCTCAATGCCATTCATCACCAGGTTGATCATCAGCTGCTGCAGCTGAACCCGATCACCGAGGATCATGGACGAAACCGGCGACAGTTCCGTTCGCAACGATACTCCGTGACTGAACAACTCGTGCTGCACCAGCGCGATGACTCCCCTGATGATGTCGTTGACGTCGAGCGGCACTCGCTCGATATCGGCCTTATTGGCGAGGGCCCGAACCCCCCGGACGACGTCGCCTGCCCGGTTCGCGTCGCTGATCGCCCATTCCACCGAGCGCCGAGCTGCGGCCAGGTCAGGAGTTTCGCGATCGAGCCAGCGCAGCGAGGCCTCGGCGTTGGCGATAACAGCGGCAAGCGGCTGGTTGACCTCATGCGCGATAGAGGCTGTCAACTCACCCAGTGTCGTCACGCGCATGACCCGCGCGAGCTCCGCCTGAGCATTCCGTAACGCCTGCTCGGCGAGATCCGCGCGGATCATCGCGGTGATGTCCGTGCCGGTGCCGCGATAGCCGACGAAATTACCGCTGGCGTCAAACAATGGTCTGCCGCTCAATCGGACATGCACCGGGACGCCGTCTTCGGATACGGTGCTGTATATAAAATCGCGAAATGGCTCATGGGCATCGTGCATCGCCCTATGCTGCCGCCACTTTTCCGGCTCCGCTTCTGTATCGCTCGCAAAGTCCCAGCGAGCCAGGCCAATCAGATTCGAGGGGCGGATGCCAACCGAGTTCAGGTGGTCCGACACGCGGGTAACCCTGTGGTCCGGTCCGGTCTCCCAGAACCAGTCAGAACCCGTCTCGGCATAATCGCGAAAGCGCCGCTCGCTTTCGCGAAGCGCCTCCTCTGCCCGCTTTCGGTCCTCGATGTCAGTGGACGATCCGTACCATTTGGAGATGTTGCCAAGTTCATCGCGCAACGGCTCGGCTCGGAACAAGAACCAACGATATACACCATCGAATCGTCGGAGCCGCGCTTCAAGCTCGCCGCGCAGACCGGATTGCCGTATTGCGCTCCACTTCTGCAACATGCCCTTCTTGTCCTCGGGGTGAAAGGCACGAGGCCAACCAGTTTCGACCTGATCCTCGGAAAGGCCGGTGTAATGGAGGGCTGGCTGGTTAAGGAAGTCGGGGACCCCATCGGCTCCGGCGCGCCAGACCAGCGTCGGGATTGTATCGATGACCAGTTGAAGGTGGTCTTCGGATTTCTTGATTTCGTCAAACGCCTCTTGCAGCGCCGCCTTTGCGGCATGTTGTTCAGTGACATCCACATGGGTGCCAATCAACTCAACCACATCACCGTCACTGCCGACGACAGTGTGCCCGACGGAATGAATGAGCCTTATCGAACCGTCCGGGAGAACAATTCGAAAATCAACTTCGAAATCCGCTTTCTCCCGGATAGCCCGGGCTGCCGCTTCGACATTCGGGCCCCTGTCTTCAGGATGAATGCGATCCCGGAACGCTTGCAGCGGGACATCGCGTTGTTCCGGACCAAACCCGAACAAGCCGTACACCCCGGGCGACCGATATGCCCATTCTCGACGCCGCACATCCCAGGCCCAACTGCTCGTACGCCGCAAACGTTCCGATTCGGCCAGATAGGCATCGCTGCGTCGCAGCCTCCGTTCCGTCTCCCTTGCAACAGTGACATCCGTCACAGCGCCCACAAACTCGGTGTTGCCCGACGCGTCCTCTGCAGCTCGAGCCACGGCGTGGACATATTTCACCGAGCCATCCGGCATCAGCAATCGATACTGGTGCTCGAAATCTCGTCCATCAATCACCGCACGGCTGATGATCTGTTGCACCGCATCACGGTCCTCTGGATGGGTACGCTGGACAATAAACTCCGCGTCCGGCTGCGTCGCCCGATCACATCCAAAGATTCGAAAGGTCTGGTCCGACCAGATCATCGCTCCGCTCACAATGTTCCATCCGAAGCTTCCAGTACCGCTCAACCTCTGTGCTTCACTCAAATACATTTCACTGCGTAGCCGCGCGGCTTCACTCCGCTTTTGATCGCTGATCGCTGCTTGCAATTCATCACGGGATTGGCGGAGAGCGTCTGCTGCGCTTCTCTGCGCCGCGATCACTAGCGCAACAACAAGCGATACGATGAAGAACAGAGCGAGACGAGGCACCTCCGAAGCGCCCACCGTAAATAGCTCATTCTTCCAGGAAAATGAACTGACTGGCGGCACCTGGTAATAATGAAATGCCAAAAGGGCGAGCGCAATCGCCAGCAGCGCCGGGCCGAAACCGCCAAACCACGCGGCGAAGATAACGGCGCAGAGCATCGACGACACGATGGCCTCGGCATGGAAGAGGCTCGCGAACAGTTGCGCGGCAATTATCGCTCCGGCGACCGACAAGGCCGCCGTTGCATAACCGACGATCAAAAGCGGCTCGGTATGCTGTCGTGGAAGATTGAGCTTATTCATTCTCCACGTCGTCCCGTTGAAATTGCGACCGGCGACCAAACCGATCACGATGCGATTGATCTCCGGAGACCCATGATCTGGCTGCGCATCGTTCACAGCTTCCAGGGTCTCCAAATGAGATTAGAGCATTTTGAGGATGCTCGGCAATTCGATTGACGAGTGGGGGTCTCGATCGAAAGCACTCGATGCTTTGAGCGGATCGGCGCAGGGCCGTCAGTCGTGACTCCCGGTGGTGAAAGCGGTAGTGAGCTCCCGGCGGGCTCATACGGAGAGGTGATCACAGCAACCCCCGGTTTGGTTGTGTCAAACCTTCGTTTACTTGTGTCGCGCCTCGGGCTGCATCTAGTTTAGCGTGAAGCAGATCGGTCGCGTCCCCCCAACGCGTTTGGCTGCTGAGCGGACGGCATCGCGCCGACCTCACCCTCCTCCATTCCAGGCTGGCGTGAGCCGTCCGCTTCCCCTGCCATTTTGGATCCTCCCCGTTTCCATTCCTGTTTCGACCGGCGAGCCATTTGCAGACAGATCGCCAGGACACTCCTCGACGTGAGTGGCCACCTGAAGACAACCCGTAAACTTCCGTATGCTCCCGCGATCCATTTCAATATCGCACGCTTACCTACGTACGATTGAGCTAATGGTCCTCAGCCTTCTAGTCTCGCTGCAGATCGAAAGAGCCGATTGCAGGTGACACGATGTCCGCGATCCCAGTCGAACCGCTTCGCCACGGCCGGCGCGAGACCGGCAGTCTGAAGCACATTCCTGTCGTTTCGACGAGTCCGATGTGTGCCGGCACGGAGAGCTGCTGCTTCAGCTGCGGAGGCTACAAATGAGAGTGAAGCTCTGCACACGATGTCCCTACGCGCCACGGGATCTCGCAGACCATTACGATCCCGACGCTAACCTTCATCTTTGCGCCAGCTGCGAGAGCGAACAGAAGGCGAGCTGCAACGAGTGCCCACGCAAGGCCGCGAGATCTGCGACGGCAAATTCGGGTTGGTCAGACGCTATTCCTGGCGGACCGCACCGTGTTCAAGGACACGCGCTGATCGCTTCAGGGCCCGCCGGGAACGTGACCGCACATGATTACGCTTGTTCCAGCCAGCTTGAGCGTCACGCTTCAAATTCGCGACGTTTGAAATCCCTGGGCAGTGAGGAGGTTGCACAGTGAACGCATTCTGCAAATCCTTGCAGGGTATCTGCCTCTGCTGCACGGTCACGATGCCGGCCCAGGCGCAAGAGGATGGGCTTCGCCACCATCCGCCGCAGGACCAGCTTCTGCATGAGAAGTTCTATTCAACATGGCACATGCCCGATCATCCGGCGGTTAGCTGCTGCAATGATGCGGACTGCTATCCGACGGAAGTCGAGTACGTTGACGGCAACCTCTACGCAAAGCGCCGAGAGGACGGGAAATTCATTCTCATCCCCCCGGAGAAGATCGAGCGACACAGAGACAATCCCGATGGCAGAAATCACCTCTGCGCTCCCCCGCCCAACACCTTTCATGCCACCGACACCGTGTTCTGCTTCGCGTTGGGAGGCGCCACATGAGATTTGTACTGGTGAACGAGAGAGCGCTACGCCGAGAGGCGTTCTGCGTGTCGTGCTATGAGCCGATCCGAACAAGCTACCTGCGGGAGATTGGAACACGCCTCACTTACTGCAATCATGACTGCTACGAGGAACACTGCAAGAGTGCGTTCCTGGCTCTCGAAGCCAAGGCAAGAGGATCGCGCGCCACCCCCGCCCTCGGTTCAACGCGCTCACGCTCAACCCCGGCTCTTTTGACGGGACCTGCTGAATGATCAATCGATGCGGCCATCGGAGACCAGTCTTCGCGGCCGGCGAGAAGGACATGCGATGCGAGCCAATAGCACCACCCGCGATATATCTGATCGGAGCGGATCGGCATTTGTCAGCACTAAGTCGAGGACTGCCGCGCCGAGTCCGATGCAGTTACTGAATTCGCAAACCAGGTCTGGCCAGCATCGGGATGCTGTTCGGCGCACGCGCGAAACGCCAGTGCTGCGCAACGGAACGGCGGAGTTCCTCGCCGACATCGAAGGCCTGCCCGTTCTGGTGCGTTTGCTCGTCCAAGATGTGCCGGCGGAAATGCGGTCCGATCTTGCCACAAATGCCGATATTCATACGCTGCTGTCGGCCACGCTCGAGAGGATGATCGAGCGGATGCGCGGCTCGCCATTGGGACACGACGCTTCCCCGAAACAACCCCTCGCTATCGTTGAATTGATCTCGGGCGAAGTGCCTTCGGCCGGGCTGCCGGCCCAGCTAACTGACACGGTTTTGCGCGTGGGCGAGCTGGAGCTTGATCTCATCGATCGGACTGCGAAGCGTGGTGATCGTGAGATCGATCTGCGGCCGCGCGAGTTTCGGCTGCTCAAATACATGATGCAACGGAGCGACACGCTGTTGACGCGAGCGACCCTCCTGAAGGAGGTGTGGAACTATAGATTCGTCCCCGAAACGAACCTCGTCGATGTTCATATGGGGCGGTTGCGTCGCAAGGTCGACGGGCCAGGTGAGCCGCCAATGCTTCGCAATGTCCGGGGGGTTGGTTTCGTTCTCAGTGCGACTCCCTTCCAGCCTCGTTCGCCGAGAGCATCTCAACAGTGAACAATCTGACCGTCCATCACAGCCGGCCGTCTAGGCCGCCGATCCGGAGCCGCGCGAATGTTCGACTATCGTGAGAGCTTTCAATCCGCCGTTGCCGCGCTGAAGCGGGAGCATCGCTACCGTGTCTTCGCTGAACTGGAGCGAAAGGCAGGACAGTTCCCCCACGCGTACTGGAATAGCCCGACCGGCAAGCGGGATGTCGTGGTCTGGTGCTCGAACGACTACCTCGCCTTGGGCCAGCATCCAAAGCTGATCGACGCAATGTGCGCCGCCGCCCACTCGATGGGCGTTGGCGCCGGCGGAACACGCAACATCTCGGGAACAAATCGGGCGCTCGTGGAGCTGGAGACCGAGCTAGCCGACCTGCATGGCAAGGAGGCGGCGCTCGTTTTCACCTCGGGTTACGTCTCCAACCATACAGGCATCGCGACAATTGCCAGACTCCTTCCAGATTGCCTGATTCTATCCGACGCGCTCAATCATAATTCGATGATCGAAGGTGTGCGTGCGGCCGGCTGTCCCAAGCAGATCTGGCGCCACAACGATCTCAGGCACCTCGAGGAGTTACTCCTCCGCGCGGAGGCCGGCCGCCCGAAGCTGATCGTCTTCGAGAGCGTGTATTCGATGGACGGCGATGTCGCTCCGCTCGCGGCGATCTGCGACCTGGCGGAACGCTACGGCGCGATGACCTACCTCGACGAGGTGCACGCCGTTGGCATGTACGGACGACGCGGCGCCGGGATCGCCGAGCAAGACGGAGTGATGGCGCGCATCGATGTCATCGAGGGAACCCTCGCCAAGGCTTTCGGAACGCTCGGCGGTTACATCGCCGGCAGCACTGCCGTCGTGGACGCCGTCCGATGCCATGCACCAGGATTCATCTTCACGACAGCCTTGCCGCCCGCGGTCGCCGCAGCTGCGACGGCGTCGATCGCCCATCTCAAGACATCGGATACCGAGCGCGCAGCCCAACGCGTCTCCGTGGCGGCGACCAAGGCCGCCCTGCGGGAAGCCGGGCTACCGATGCTGGCCACCGAGACGCACATCATACCGGTGATGGTCGGCGATCCCGACAAATGCAAGCAGGCAAGCGACCTCTTGCTCGACCAGCACGGGATTTACATCCAACCGATCAATTATCCCACTGTTCCCCGCGGCACCGAGCGGTTACGGATCACGCCGACTCCGGCGCATGACCTTCGGCTGATCCGACACCTGGCCGACGCCATGGTTTCGGTGTGGCAGGAGCTTGGCCTTTCGTTCGGAGAATACCACCAGCCCAGCGATCACCGTGCACAGACGATTGCCGCTGGCGGCTAGCTAGGCCCCGTTGCCTTACCGCTGCTTGACGACTGTGCTGGCCGCCCACGCAACCGAGGCCCGTTTCAGCCGTATCGCTGATCCGGGCAAATGACCTCCAACCGGCCACCCGGCCCGGGATGAATGGCCAGCCTGAAGTCGTGCAGCTTCACGATCGCAGCGACTAGATTGAGGCCAAGCCCCATACCCGGCGTGTTCCTGATCTTGTCAGACCGGTAGAAACGACGCAGCACGGCCTCACGCTCCTGATCGTTGATGCCGGGGCCGGTATCGCTGATGCGCACGATGACTTCATCGCGTTCGCGTAACAGTCCAATATCGACCCGGCCGCCTTCCGGCGTGAACTTGATGGCGTTGTCGACGAGGTTGGCAACTGCCTCGAAGAGCAGATCACGATCGCCACGCACGCTCAGGTGCTGCAGCATCCCGACCCGCAGGTCGATGCTCTTGTTTTCGGCGATCGGTTCGTAGAGATCGCATACCTCGCGCAGGATTTCGTGCAGTGAGACGGTGCCGAAAGCCGCCGACCGTCGGCTGTTTTCGATTTCGGCCAAACGCAACAGCGCCGTGATGATCGCCAGCGACTGGTCAATATTCGAGATCGCCTTGTCTACAACCATCTGGAGCTGCTCCAGCGTGGTTGCGTTGGTGCGGCCGCGCTCCAGCGTCAGCCGCGCCCGCGTCAATGGAGTTCGCAGATCGTGGGCGATGTCGTTACCGACTCCGGCGAGCGCGTTGATCATCGATTCCATTTCATCGAGCATGCCATTGACGATGACCGTCAGCCTCGAAAATGGCTCGTCGACGTCGCTGTGCGGAAGCCGCTCACGCAGATCGCCAGCGATGATGCGCTGGACCCGCTGATTGACCTCCTCGACCCTCTTCTGCGCCCGCATGCTCAACCACGCACCCGCCAGCAGGCATAAGCACAGCGCCGGCACCAGCCCGAGCCCCAACGCCTGAGCGACGACATGGGAGATCTCCCTGGTTTCGTCGACCTCGCGTCCGATGACCAGCACGTCGCCGTCGGCAATGCGCTGGGCGATTGCGCGGATCACATGCGTCCTCGTCCCGGCTGGACCCGTCCGCTCGACCGAAATGCTCTGGACGGAATCATTCACCTGGAGACCGGACGGCAACCGCTCCAAGTTGCCCTGGATCTTGCGGCCGTTTGCGCCGAACAGGCTGGCATACTGAACGTCGCGGGAATCCTCCTTCAAATGGTCATTGATGGCATCCAGCCGGCGTTCGGCGGGCAAGCCGGCAATGAAATTCAATTGACTGGCGATCATCTTGTCGGATCGCACGATCAAGTACTGATCCGTCTGCCAGTAGATGAAACCGAACAGCACGATAACGAAAGCCGCGAGCACGCCTGCCACCGCCAGCGCCCACCGAAAGCTGGTCGAACGTATGATGTGAGCCCGATCCATCGGATTTCGTCCCGCGGATTTCCCGCTCAACGTCGGCGGCGGCGTCTCGCTGGCTTCCATCTGATCCTTATGGTCCGGTTCGGAGAATGAAGCCGGCACCACGGACGTTGTGGATCATGGGAGAATCGCCCGGTCCGTCCACCTTGTGACGCAGCCGGCCCATATGCACATCGACCAGGTTCGTGGCCGGGACGAATTTATAGTTCCAGACTTCCTCCAGAAGCATGGCGCGCGTCAGCAACTGATCGCTGCGTTGCATCATGTATTCAAGCAAACGGAATTCGCGCGGCAGGAGATCGATCACCCGTTCGCCGCGTTTGGCGGTGCGCTCGATCAAATCGAGTTCCAGTTGCCCAACCCGCAGCGTGGTCTCGCGCGATTCAACCGGCCGGCGCAGCAGCGCCTCGATCCTGGCGACAAGCTCGACCAGCGCGAACGGCTTGGTGAGGTAGTCGTCACCCCCCATCCGTAATCCGCGTACGCGATCATCGACCGCCCCCAGCGCGCTCAGCACCAGCACCGGAGTGCGGACTTGTTCCTTCCGCAAGGCTTCGATCACGGTGAGGCCATCCATTCCTGGCAACAGTCGATCGACGATCATGGCATCGGGCCGCGACGCACGCGCCTTGTCGAGGCCTTCGATACCGTTGGCCGACCACTCGACTTCAAAACCGCGATCGGCAAGTTCGGCGGTGATTTCCTCCGCCGTTTCGCTGTCGTCCTCGATCAGAAGCACTTTTGTCATCGATTCGTTCCCGGCCATCGCCAAGGCGTTCGCGGCGCGCCCTGCGCTCGAGCTCGAATTACGTGGGATTCCAAGCTTGCTCGAAACCAAAGGCATAATGTCAACAGCCCGCGAATACCATGAGAAAAGCTAGGACGGCGCCGCCACGCCCTGGCGGGGGGACAGATGGCGTGGCGGACACCGTCCTCGTCGGCCAGTCACCGCGTCTGAGGGGCAAGCTCGGTGGGCCGCTCACCAGAGACATAGGCTTCCAGAAGGAGCTGCACCATTAAATAGCATTTTAGGATGGGGTTGCCGGCAGCGTTGCTTGCGCATATCGCTCGATCCGGAGGACGTCGGGAAGGCAGGTTCGCGGCTGGTCGGCCGGTGGCGGTCCGGCTGATGTTTCCGGTGTTGCCTCTACGTCGGTTGCCCTGGCCGATGGCTTCGTGCCGGAGATCGACGGAAGCATCGTCATGCTTTCCGCACATGCCAATGCCAGCGTCGTGGCGATTGTCAGCGGCCTGCACCCCTCCTCTAGGTCTAGCTTGTCTGATTCTTGCGCACTAGACGCACCGTGACCCTGCTACCGTCCGCCAAATTGACCATCGGATTGAGAATAACCTGATCACCGGCCTTGACGCCGTCGTGCACCTCGACCTCCGTACCGAAGTCACGTGCGATCGTGATCTTCTGATCACGAACGGTGCCGTTCTCGACCACAGCGACGTGCAGGCCATTCTGATCGAACACGACGGCGTCGGCCGGTATGATCATCGATGGTGTCTTGCGCGGGATAAACAGCTCGACGGTGCAATAGATTCCAGGATTGAGTGCCCCATCCGGATTGGGAACGTCGATTTCAGTTAGCAGCGTCCGGCTGCCAGGCTGTAAGGCAGTCGCAATGCGCGTGACCTTGCCTGGAAAAGTCCGGTTCGGGATCTCGGGTACGCGCACCGCCGCATCGACCCCCGGCGCAATCCCGTAGGCCTCATCCTGCGGAACGAAGACCTGGGTGCGAATCACGTCGGGGTGCATCAGCGTAAACATGAAGGTCGAGCCCGACGTCACCAGGCTGCCATTGTCGATGTTGCGTTGCGTGATCACGCCGTCGAATGGCGCCACCACGCGCTGGTAGGATTTCTCCTGTTCGAGTATTCGGATTTGGGCCTCCTGGGCGGCGATATTCGACTGAGCCACTCCCACTGCCGCCTGCTGCGCCTGCAAGGTCAGCCGATCATTGTCACCTTGCTGAAGCGTCAACCATCCCTGCTTCACCAGATTGCTGTCGCGCGCATTGGTGACGCGAGCGAGTTCGTGGCTCGCCTGCGTCTGCTGCAGCGTCGCCTGGTTCTGGGCCAGCGTCGCCCTGGCCTGCGTAATCTGATGGTCGAGTTCCGGCGCCGTAATGTCCGCCAGCAGCGTTCCTGTCTTGACCCGGTCGCCAATATCGACATAGCGCTTCTCGATGTAGCCGGTAGCGCGCGCGAAGATATTCGCCGCCTCAAACGCCGTCGTCGTCGCTGGCAAGGTCACGTTGATCTTGCTGTCACTGGCGCGGACCGCGGCCACCCGAACGTCGGGAACAAATGTCCTCTGCTGTTGCGCGGTCGCCGCGACGTCGCGTTCCGCCTGATAGTGATGCCAGCCTCCGGTAGCAAGACCCGCCATCAGCAACGCGAACGCCCCGCCGCCGATCAGCGCGCCGCCGTAACCTCGCCGTTTGCGCACCGGCTCCGCTGGCGCAGCGACACGATCGGTCTCGGGACCAGGCAGGTCCTCGACTTCCTGCTCTTCTGACACCGCATGCATCTCGCTCATTGGGGCACCTCCTCAAATACGCCATGGTGCGGCTTTCCGTCGTTGCCCTTGCGCAGCATGGCGAACAGGTAAGGCACGATCAGCAACGTCGTCGGGGTGGCAAACAACAGACCGCCGATGACGGCCCGCGCGAGCGCCGCATTCTGCTCTTCGCCAGCGCCGCCGATCGCCATCGGGATCATGCCGACGATCATCGCCGCCGCGGTCATCAACACGGGGCGGATTCGCGTGTGGCCGGCGCTCAGCGCCGCCTCAAAGGCGGAATGCCCCTTCAATTGTTGTTCGCGCGCGAACGTCACCAGCAGAATCGAGTTGGCGGACGCGACGCCGACCGCCATGATCGCGCCCATCAGCGACGGCACGTTCAAAGTCGTCCCGGTGATGAACAGCATCGTGACGATGCCGCAAAGCGTCGCCGGCAGAGCCAGGATCACGACGAAGGGGTCGCCGAAGGTCTGATAGTTCACAACCATCAACAAATAGACGAAGACAGCGGCGAACAGCAGCCCAATGCCGAGATCCCGGAACGAGTCGTTCATGCTCTGGATCTGCCCGATCACCTGAATCGAGTTGCCGGGCTTCAGTCCCTTCTGCAGCTCCGTGGTGACCTTGTTGATCTCGGCCGCGACACTGCCAAGATCGCGGCCCTGCACGCTGGCATAGACATCATAAATCGGCTGGATATTGGCCTGGTTTGAGTTGGTGGCGACCGTGTCGCGCTTGAATGTCGCAACATTGCTAAGCATGCCGGGAACCGTTTGCCCGCTCGCCGCCTGCGAGGTGGACACCGGCGTGTTTGCGAGCGCATTCAGCGAGCTGATCTTGTATTCCGGCGTCTGCACCGCAAGGTAATACGGAATTCCCGAGACCGGATCGGTCCAGAAATTTGGCGACACCTGCTCCGACGAACTGAGGCTGACATTGATGTTGGTGGCGATCGTGCTCGCGTTGAGGCCGAGCGACGCGGCACGGGTCCGGTCAATCTGAGCGAAGAATTCCGGGCCGTCGACTTCCTGTTGCAGATGCGCATCGACGATGCCCGGAATTGCGGCGAGGCGCTGGCGCAATTCCTTTGCTACCGCCAGGTTATTCTTGTCGTAACCTACCGTTCGAACGTCGATCTGCGCCGGCAATCCGAAATTGAGGATCTGCGTCACCATGTCGGCCGCCTGGAAATAGAACGTGTCCTCCGGAAATGCGGCCGGCAGCACCTGACGCAATGTCTTGACGTAATCCGCGGTCGGCCTGTGGCCGTCCTTCAGCTCCACCTGTATGACGCCATCATTGATGCCGATCGTCGAGCCGTCGGCGAAGGCCAGATTGTAGGCGCGCGCCGGCAAGCCCATGTTGTCGACGATCAGATCCCGTTCTTTTTCCGGAATGACCTCACGGATCTTGTCCTCGACCGCCTGAAATATCCGTTCGGTGCTTTCGATGCGGGTTCCAGCGGGGGCGCGAACGTGAAGCTGGATCTGGCCGCCGTCGATGAGCGGAAAGAAGTCGCGCCCAACCAGCAGGAGCATCGTGGCGCCAAGGCCGAGCACCAACACGGCAGCAACAGGCACGATCGCTCGCCTGCGCAGCAGCATCGTGAGGACTTCCAAATATCCGCCGCGCAACCGCTCGAAGCCACGATCGAATGCGGCGGTCATCCGCGAGAACAGCCCGGTCGGACCGGTATGGTCGGTGTGGCGCCGTTCACCCTTGAGCAGCAGGCCGATCGTAATTGGCGTCAGTGTCCGCGACAATCCGTAGGAGGCGAGCATCGCAAACACGACGGCATATCCGAGCGGCGTGAACAGGTACTTGGCTGGCCCCTCGAGGAACACCACCGACGTGAACACGCAACTGATAGCGAGTGTCGAAACCAGGGTCGGCATCGCGATTTCGGCGGCGCCGTGCAACGTCGCTTCGGGAAGCGACATGCCTTCCTCGGTCCACAGACGATGGGTATTCTCGATCGTCACGGTCGAATCGTCGACCAGTATGCCGACCGCCAGCGCCAGGCCGCCGAGCGTCATGGTATTCAGCGTTTCGCCGAGAAAGTACAGCACGACGAGCGACGACAGGATCGCCAACGGAATTGAAATCATCACGACCACCGTCGAACGCCACGACCCCAGAAAGACCAGGATCATCAGCGCGGTGAGACCTGCCGCTATGGCTCCCTCGCGCAGCACACCATTGACGGAGCTTGTGACGAATACTGATTGGTCGAACAGTTCGTTGATCTTGAGTCCGGCCGGCGCGGCGGCCCGGATCGCCTGCAGGGCGTTCTTCACCCCATTGACGACGGCGAGCGTCGAGGCATTGCCGTTCTTGATCACGCTGAGCAGGACCGAGCGGCGGCCATCCTCGCGTACGACATTCTGTTGCACCATCGATCCGTCGCGGACCTGCGCCACGTCCTTCAGAAGGATGGTTGCGCCATTGGCGAACTTCACCGGCATTTGGTTGAGATCGTCGATCGTCGATGGCGTCGCGTTGGTTCGTACCGTGTACTGGATGTCCCCAATCTTCGCCGTTCCCGAAGGCAATGTCAGATTCTGCGTATTGACTGCATTCACGATGTCGAGCGGCGTCAATCCTCGCGACAGCAGCTTGTCCGGGTCAATGTCGACCATGATCTGACGATACTTGCCGCCTGCCGGTGTCGGCAGGGTGACGCCGGGAACCGGCGCCAATTCCTGTCTGACGCGGTAGATGCCGAAATCGTAGAGTTGCTGCTCATTCAGGTTGTCCGAGCTGAGACTGAGCTGCAATACAGGAACGCTCGACGCGTTGAACTGCACAACGATCGGCGGCTGGATGCCGGGCGGCATGAGCGCTCGGATGGAATTGGTCGCCGAGACGATTTGCGCGATGGCGAGGTCGAGATTGACGTCCGGCTGGAACGAGATCTTTTGGATCGACAGACCGTTGAGGGTTTGCGCTTCCATGTTCTTGATGCCGTTGACGTTGGCGCTGATCGAATACTGGCTATAGGTGGTAACGCGCTGCTCCATCTCCGGCGTCGTGAGGCCGGTGTATTGCCAGATCACGGTGACCACCGGAATGCGTATTTCGGGAAAGATGTCCGTCGGCATCGACCGGATAGCGGCGACGCCAAGGAAAAGGATCAGGGCAGCGACCACATAAAACGTATGCGGGAATCGCAGCGCAAATCGAACAATGCCCATAATCTATCTCCGCCGTGCAGCGCCACGATCGCGGCCGGTCATTGAGACATCCTCGTTCCGTCATGCGCGGCCGAGCCCGCAATCGGGTCCGGCTGCTGGAGAACAGCATGGGGCCGCCCCGGCGATTGCGCCACGGCTGATGCCCCGTCGCTCACGGCGTTTTGCATGACCGTGATCTCCCGTTGCTGTGTGGCCACGATCTGCTGAGCCAGCCGGCGAAGCCGCGCGTTGCGGCCGTATTCGAGTTCGGTCTTCGCCATATCGACCGCACCTTGATGGTGCGGCACCATCATCTCGACGAAGTCACGATCGATATCGCCGGACGGCTTGATCATCATGTCGGCCATCATCTTGCGCATCGCAACCGCGTTCTGGGACAGAAACGCCTGCTCCTCTGCATATCCTTGTGAGTCAGCTGCATGCTGGACGCGATCAAGACCATGGTGAGACCTCGCTGGATCCTCCGCCATGGCGAACGACGTCGCCGCAACTGACGCCGTCGTCGCCAGCGAGATCACCCGTTTGCGGATGAAGGTCCGTGAAAACAGCATCATCTTTGCCTCCGAGCATAGTCCGTCGTTGCCCGCGTAGATTTCCGCAGCCAGCCTTTGCGTGTCGTCGATGCTTTTGCAGGGGCACCCCAACGAAATTCACGGCGGCCCAACGAAGCCCCGTGAACACTGCGAACATGCGCTGCAGACGTCGAGGCCTCAATTAAAAACCGATTTAGAGTTCCGAACCGTGGTCGGATGCGGTGATGACGCTCTGACGATTCGAGAGCGATGTGGTTGTAGCCCACAGCGGCAACGTAAACGTTCGTATAATTCTTCCATCCTTATCCATAGAGACGACCGCACCCTCGTACAATTGAGACGCCATCCCGCCACTTCTAGTCTCGGTGCGAACAACCACCAGTGATTGTCTGCTTCCTCAATACGGAAATGGCTTCGTCAATCTGGCAAAAAACAAAATCTCGGGCGCTGAAGGAATTTGACCATGAAGATCATAGCCATCTCCCTTCCTCGCCGGCGAGTGTTGCGCCGCTCCGCTTTGACGACCCGGGTGGCTGATTTTGTCGCGCTCATGAAGCCACGCGTGATGCTGCTCGCGGTGTTCACTGCTGTCGTCGGGATGATGGTTGCACCGACCGCTCTCGATCCACTAACCGGCTCGCTCGCACTGATCGCAATCGTCGTCGGCGCTGGGGCCGCTGGGGCGCTCAACATGTGGCTCGATGCCGACATCGACGCCGTGATGAGCCGCACGGCGCGGCGTCCGATTCCTCGCGGCAGAATTTCGCGCCGGGAAGCGCTTGTGTTCGGACTGTCCCTTGCCTGTGGCGCGGTCCTCGCTGTTGGCATGGCCGCGAATGTCGCGGCCGCTGGCCTGCTCGCCTTCACGATCTTCTTTTACGTCTTCGTCTACACGCTCTGGCTGAAGCGGATCACGCCCCAGAATGTCGTTATCGGCGGGGCCGCCGGCGCGCTTCCTCCAATGGTCGGCTGGGCATCTGCCACCGGAGGCATCAGCCTCGAACCATTTGTTCTGTTCCTGATCATCTTCCTGTGGACGCCCCCCCACTTCTGGGCATTGTCGCTCAACCGCGCCGACGAATACCGGCGTGCGGGCATTCCCATGCTCCCGGTCGTTGCCGGCAGGGCCGCAACGACGCGCCAGATCCTCATCTACAGCGTTCTCCTGGTCCCGACCTCGCTGCTGCCATGTGCGCTGGGATATGCCGGCGCAATTTACGGCGCGACTGCGCTCGGCTGTGGCGCGATCTTCCTTGGGCTGGCGGTACAGCTACGCCGGAGCCAGGACACCGATCGGCAGGCAGCGCAGCGTCTGTTCCTGTTTTCGATATCCTATCTGTTCCTCCTATTTGCCGCCCTGTTGGCCAACAGCATTGGCGATCGATCATCATCGACGATTTCGACCCGTGACGACGCTTGGCGGAACGCGCGATCCGCCCCGGCTGCAGCCCTCCAGGTCCCGCTCCGTACCGCAGTCGCCTTCGCGGCTGCAAAATCCGACGAGGCCTAAGATGCGCTACGGCTTGCTCGCCCTCGCCTTGCTCACAGTCACACTCGGCGGCTGCTCCGAAGGGGTTCTCAACCCCAAAGGACCCATCGCCGCAGGCGAGCGGCTTATCCTGTTCAACTCGCTCGGCATCATGCTGGCGATCGTTGTTCCGACGATCCTCGCTACGCTCGCCGTTGCGTTTTGGTTTCGCGCGTCGAATCGACGCGCTGAATATTTGCCGGATTTTGAGTATTCCGGGCGTCTCGAGTTGCTTGTCTGGTCGATCCCCGCCATGACGGTGCTCCTTGTTGGCGGCGTCGCGTGGGTTGGCGCGCACGACTTCGATCCGCGCAAGGCGATTGCCTCAACGGTCAAGCCTGTCACCGTTCAGGCGGTCTCGCTCGATTGGAAATGGCTCTTCATCTACCCCGAGCAGGGGATCGCCAGCGTCAATCATCTGACGGTGCCGGTGGGCACGCCGATCAGCCTTGAATTGACCTCGGCGACCGTGATGAACAGCTTCTTCGTGCCCCAGCTCGCCGGCCAGATCTACACGATGTCCGGAATGGTGACGCGCCTTCAACTTCAGGCCGACCATGCCGGCAGCTATCCGGGATTCTCCGCCATGTTCAGCGGCGATGGATTCTCCGACATGCGCTTCACGGTCGACGCCGTCGATAACGCCGACTTTACCCAATGGGTCGGCAAGGCCCGCGACGCCGGCGCGGTACTCGATACCCGGTCCTATGCCGACCTCGCCAAGCCAAGCAAGGCAGTCGCGCCGTTCACCTACCGTGCCGTCGCCACCGATCTGTTCAGCGGTATTGCGAACACCGCATCGACAGCGGACGACCCATTCCAACCAATCTGTTCGACGTCGCAGAGGGCCGAACGATGACTCTCCTTGGCAAGCTTGACTGGAGCGCGATTCCCTTTCAGCAACCGATCGTGATGGGCGCAACGGCGTTTATGGCGCTTGTGGTGGTAGCCGTGCTCGGCTTCATTACGATGAAGGGAGCCTGGCGCTATCTGTGGCGCGAATGGCTCACCTCGGTCGACCACAAGCGCATCGGCGTCATGTACTGCATGCTGGCGCTCGTCATGCTGCTGCGCGGCTTCAGCGACGCGATCATGATGCGGGCGCAGCAGGCGGTCGCCGCCGGCGGTTCAGAAGGATATCTGCCGCCGGAACACTTTGACCAGATCTTCTCGGCGCACGGTACGATCATGATTTTCTTCATGGCGATGCCGTTCGTGGTCGGGCTCATGAATTTCGCGGTGCCGCTGCAGCTCGGCATTCGCGATGTCGCCTTCCCGACGCTCAACTCGGTCAGTTTCTGGTTGACCGCTTCGGGCGCGCTGTTGATCAACGTTTCGCTGGCGGTCGGTGAATTTTCGAAGGCCGGCTGGTGGGGTTATCCCCCACTGAGCGAATTGCAGTATTCGCCGGGCGTGGGCGTCGATTACTATCTTTGGTCGCTGCAAATCTCGGGCCTTGGCACCTTGCTGTCGGGGATCAATTTCGTCACCACCATATTGAAGATGCGCGCTCCAGGCATGGGCTACATGCGCATGCCGGTTTTCTGCTGGACCGCGCTTGCCACCAATCTGCTGATTGTAGCAGCCTTTCCAGTGTTGACCGCGGTGCTCTCGATGTTGCTACTCGATCGCTATCTCGGCTTCCACTTCTTCACAAACGACGGTGGCGGCAATCAGATGTTGTACGCCAACCTGTTCTGGGTCTGGGGGCACCCGGAGGTCTACATCCTGATCCTGCCGGCGTTTGGCGTGTTTTCCGAGGTCATCGCGACCTTCTCCGGCAAGCCACTATTCGGCTACCGCTCGATGGTGGCCGCGACGATGGCGATTTGCGTGCTCTCGTTTCTCGTCTGGCTGCACCACTTCTTCACCATGGGCGCCAGTGCAGACGTCAACGGCTTCTTCGGCGTCATGAGCATGATCATTGCTTTGCCGACCGGGGTGAAGATCTACAACTGGCTGTTCACGATGTATGGCGGCCGGGTTCGGTTCTCGGTACCTGTGCTGTGGTCGGTCGGCTTCATGGTGACCTTCGTCATCGGTGGCATGACCGGCGTGCTCCAGGCGGTGCCGCCGGCCGACTTTCAGCTGCACAATAGCCTGTTCCTGGTCGCACACTTCCATAACGTCATTATCGGGGGCGTCCTGTTCGGCGCGATGGCGGGATACACCTACTGGTTCCCAAAGGCCTTCGGCTTCGCGCTCGACGAACGTTGGGGGAAAGCCGCGTTCTGGTGCTGGTTCGTCGGATTCTATCTCGCCTTCATGCCGCTTTATCTGCTCGGCCTGATGGGCATGACCCGTCGCATGCAACACTACGATAATCCGGCGTGGCAGCCATGGCTTATCGTTGCGATGGTCGGCGCGGTCGTTATCCTGGGTGGAATCGTCTGCCAGATCATCCAGCTCGTGGTGTCGATCCGCGCCCGCGAGCGGTTGCGCGTCACCGCTGATCCATGGAATGGCCGCACGCTCGAATGGGCGACCGCGTCGCCACCACCAGCATGGAATTTTGCCTTGGCGCCGAACGTCACCGGCAAGGATGCTTTCTGGACCAGTAAGCAGCAGCACGCAGGCAAGGACAAGGCGGGGCCGCCACCAGCGTACGAGCCAGTCGAAATGCCGAAAAACAGCGCCACCGGCTTTATCAGCGCCTTCTTCGCCGTCGTCATCGGCTTCTCGATGATCTGGCACATCTGGTGGCTGGCCAGTGCCGGCGTACTTGGCGCATTCGTGACGCTTCTTGGTTTCGCATTCCGCAGACATGCCGAATTCGAGGTGCCTGCCGAGCAGATCGCCGAGTTCGAGCAGACTTATCACGCAGGAACTTTAGCATGAACATCGCCGTCGCAATCGATACCGTCCCGCAAGCAGCGCTGCCAAGTGCCAGCGAGGCGGGGCCTGCCCCGAAGCGGATCGTGGTCACCTACGGCTTCTGGATCTTCCTGTTGAGTGACATCGTCATGTTCGCCGCGCTGTTCGCGAGCTACACGGTACTGGTTCACGCGACGGCGGGAGGTCCAACCGGCGCCCGGTTGTTCAATCAGACGACGGTGGCAATCGAAACCGTCTGCCTGCTCCTTTCGAGCTACACCTGCGGGCTAATGTCACTCGCCGTCAATTCGAGAAACCGTCTCGGGACGTATTTGGGTGCCCTGATCACGTTTGCGCTCGGCGCGGCGTTTCTCACCCTCGAGCTCCGCGAATTCGCCGATATGATCGCTCGCGGCGCGGCGCCGCAGCGCAGCGCTTTTCTTTCCGCCTTCTTCACGCTTGTCGGCTGCCACGGACTACACGTTACTCTCGGACTGATCTGGCTCGTGGTGATGATGATCCAGGTGACAATAATGGGATTCGTCACCAGCGTGCAGCACCGCCTGCTCTGCTTCTCCTTGTTCTGGCACGCGCTCGACATCGTTTGGGTCGGCGTTTTCACCGTGGTTTATCTGATGGGAGTTAGCCAATGACCGACCTGCGATACGATCGCGCTCCTGGAGACATCCCCAGCGAGGAGATGCAGGAGTCGGGCCCGTCGGAGGCACTCATCTATACCATCGGCCTGCTGACGGCATTTGTCCTCACGGCGACGTCCTTCTGGGTTGCCAACACGACACTGCTCTGGCCGGGCGGTGTGGGCCTGGGCCTTGCCGTCCTCGCCATTGCCCAAATGGGCATCCACCTCGTCTTCTTCCTGCATCTCACCAGTGGACCGGACAGCACCAACAACATCCTCGCGCTCGCGTTCGGTCTGCTGATCGTATTCGTGGTGGTCGTCGGCACGATCTGGATCGTCAACGATCTGAACGGCAATATGCTTATGCCATCGAGCGATCCGATAGCGCATGTGCAGCATTGAAGCGTGTCCCGCGATCAAGTGCGCTGCCGGCGGCATGAACTAAATGTGAGTTGGACCTGACGTTCGCGTTGCTTACGTCTCGCCGCAACAATCCAACGCCGGGAGCCTTGAATGCGTACACTTCTCTGTGTGATGGTGACGCTCATGCTGAGCGGCAGCGACTGCCCGGCCCAGGTCTCGACCATGGGCACGACCGCCATGGCGATTGCGACAACACCTGGCGCGATTGTGTCGTCTCCGCTGTCGGGACCAAGTCCGTTTTCCAGCCTTTTCTCCGCCGCAACTGTTCCCGGCGCACCGGCAACCACCCTGGCGTCGCCGCCACTGGCACTGGATCCAACACTTCCCGGAACGAGCGTGAACTGCTCACCGACCGCGGTGGAGGTTTCGCCGTCAGTGCTGAGCGTAACCTCCACAAGCACCGTCGTTTCTGCAAGCCCGACCGCGGTGATGCCGCCCTTGGGCGCCATCGCTCCCATGCCAGGGTCGGGTGCCATGCCGACAATGAGCAGTAGCCTGTCGCTCACTCTACCGACGGCAATGCCCGTGACCATTGTCGGCTCGTTCACCGGCAGTACGACAGGCACGGCCGCTCCGGCGTCTGCCCTCGGAAGCGCCACGCCGGGAAGCACCTGCACGTCGGCGCCTGGCAATACGCTGACCAACGCTGCGGCGTTGCCGGTCTCGACTCCCGACATATCGCCAAGTCCGCCCCCCGGAACCCTTCAGTCGCCAACCGCCGACCTTGACCCGACCGACACCAGCATCAGTCCTGTATCGAGCGTCATGCCGACGCCGAACACGACCGCATGTAGCGAAAGCATTTCGATCAACCTTGCCAACTCCGCCACGATGGCCCCCGCCAACGCCACCGGCGCTACGGCTACACCGGGTGTATCACCGCCGTCTGGCTGCTAGATTTCACTCTCGCGGCGTGACAGTCAGAGCAGCCGGTGCCGCGCCCAAGCGTGGGGGATGGATCCATAGAGCCTGTGCTCGACACGACCAATCCACCGCTCGACGCTGGATGGTCCGTCGGCGTTTGGTTACAAATGATCCTGGCTACCCCTGCGTGCGCAAGCATGCCCGGCAACGTCAATCCAATTACCGAATGCAAAATTGGCGTACGCAATGCGTTCACTCACACGACGTTGAACTTGCGTGAACAATGATTGCATTTAGGCGCGGCTTGGTTGTTCACAATTATCTGGAGTGGCCAAACTTCCTTGGCTCGTTTCAGATGGAGAAAATCAATGACACACTTCAAGATCTTTTCGGCAGCGCTGATCGCGGCTGCCGTGATCGCGTCGCCCGCGATGGCGCGCGAGACCCACGCCGCCTCACGTCATATCGCGGCGGCCAGTGCCGTCGCCCCGGCCGACCCTGTCTATGTTGACGGTCGCACCTGTATTCCGGCGCCGCGCGTGGGTGCATTTGCCACCGCGCCTTGGACCGGCGACAATATCCCCTGCGAGCCGGGCCCGTATTGATCGCGCCGCGGTGCCAATCGCTCACGTTGTCCTGGGTCGCTCAACCAGAGCGACCCGCTACCACGACGCTTAGCGAAACGTTCAGAAAGTCGGGCTGATGGCCTATGCCACGGCTCGACTTCTTCTCTTTTCAAACTGTGCGTCAGATCGTAAGGCCAGCATTTCACCTCCGCCGCGAGCCGGCAGGCGCCGATCGCTACCTGCTTTTCTGGATCAGCCGATCGACAAACAAGAACGAAGACTGCGATGACGGTGGCGCCGCCAATGAAGGGAAGAGCACGCTACGACGGAGTACAAGCCGCCAGCTTGCACCGCGGGTTATCCCAATTGCCGCATCAGCAGTTGGTTCCGGCTTACTGGCGAGCAAAGCGGCCAGCAATGCAAGTCGGGGAATGACCGATCTCCGCCTGTAGGATTGTCAGAACCGGAAGCGAAGTCCCACTGTGGGAGCGACTGTGTTGCGACTGAGGTAGCCGTTCGCCAGCCCGCCATTGACCTGTGAGAACATGATCCCGGCGTAGGCATCAAACTTCTTCGCAAACTGCCAATCAACGACGAAAGAAGCGGCGTCGAATGTTCCGTGGCACGTTGCCGGCGTTGCGGCGCCAGCGGCAGCGCAGTAGGTGGGTGCACCGTAGGTTGGCTGGTCGTAATGATAATAAGCGCCGATCACATCCAAATTGTCAGTGATGGCGTATTTCACTCCAGCCCAGAGTACATGGAATAACTTGTCGCCCGCATTGAACGCGGTGCTGTTAATGTTCGTGTTATTGATCGCGGCGCAGCCGGCGCAGACGAAATCTCCTGAGATATCACTAAAACCAGTTCCGGAGGCAAACGAATTGCTGGGGGGCGCATATCGAATGAATTCGTATCCAGCGAACAGCTTGATTGGCCCCTTGCTGTATTTGCCAACCAGCATCACGCTCGAATTATCAGACAGCGTGGCGGTGAGAACCTGTGGCAGCACCGCCGGCAGCGTGTTGCCGGCAAGCCCTATCGACACGGCGTTCTCGACGTAGCTCCCAATCGCGTCGAGCGAAAGCGTGCCGCCGGCCAAATTGCCGACATCGCCACCAAACTGGATCTGATACGCGCCGGTCGAAGCGTTGTTCAGACCGTAGCCACCGAATTGCCAGAGCGCCGCAACTCTGTACTGGCCAATGTCAACACGGTACTTCACCGCCGTGCTAAATCGGCAGGTTTCGGTATTGCCTGCGCCGCAAGTGATTCCCTGCCAGCCGATCGGCGAGAACGCGTACGAAGCGCCCATCGGGTCGTAGGCGAAGACAGCATCCAAAGTCAGCGCATTTTGCCGGAAAACGGTCAAGGTGCCATAGGGTGAACTGACGCCCAAATAGCCTACGGAATTGTAAAACTGCCCGGCGCGGCTCGAGTCGGCGGCCGAATTTTGGCTGGTGAGCGGCACGCCTGCGTTCTGAGCCAATGAGTGCGGTCCATTGGCGAGTTGCAGGGAATAGGGATCGAACCCGGCCTGCAGATCGAAGATAAAGGCCCATCCAGGCGCGAACGGCTCGTTCCCCTTGATCCCGATGTTTGACTGGGTCAAACCGTTCGGCGCGAGACTCCACTGCGCGCGATTGCTGTACCTCTGGATGAGATAATCTGCCCCGACGGCGGATGTCCCATTGAACGGCGCTCCATGGCTTCGCCATGACACGCCCGCGTCGATCGTGCCGTAGACCGTGATGCCATTCCAGGTCAAGGGGCAGGCCGTGACGACAAAATCCTCAAGGTTACTACACGTCACTGGTTGCAGCGAAGCCTTGGTGATCACGATGGGCGTAGCCTTCGTCACCATCGTGTCGTCGGCGGACGCATCCGTCGCGTACGCGGCGCCAACCATTCCGAGGATCATCGCGGCGGGAACACAGAATTTTCTCATGTTACGCCCTTCCCTCGAGGAGAATCCGTAATCCAGCTCCGTCGTTTATGCCTATCCCAGATTTCGCCTTGTCGCTCTTTGACTGTCTCGCCACCGCTCCGCGGCGGCGTCATTAATATTTGCCGATCATGCCGGAGGTTGCGCGCCGACACTTGTCGTCGCCGCAACGATGCCGCCAGCGGCCGTGACTTTCATCCATAACATCCACTCCCTTATGCCTGAACGAAGATCATTGAGCCACTGCAGCGCTTGCTGCCGTAGGCCGGATCCGGCTTGGAGGCTGGCGTTATCGTGTGCCGTTTGGTTACAAAGTTATGCCCCGAGCGTAATCATGGAGAGATGGACCAGAACAATCACACGAAGGTCTGTCCCTACATAAACCTAGGTTTCGGATCGGCGACCTGTCCTTGCGGGGGATGGGACGTACAAAGGACGAGAAGCGGGGAGCTTTCGATCTTTGACCGATCGCCGCGGATGGAAGTGTCCAGCATAATGAAAGAGCGGCTCTAGGTAGAAGGCGGCCTGATCGGAGTTGTCTCTGGATACAGCAAGCGCGTCTCCGATCATCCAAATCAGGTGCACCAACAAGAATAAACTCTTTTTTAGTGGCCAAGTCCACTTGGGCCGTTAACTCTCGTGTATCGTAATCAGAAGATTGCGCGATCCGTGGATCAAATAGGAAGAGGATCATGGACGGTTCGCGAAAGCGCCACGGCGACACCACGAATCAATTCCTTTCAGCGGGTCTCGTCATCCGACAAAAGGAGCCCAAGAATCTGGAGGCCCCCTTTGATCAGATCGTTTCCTACCTTACCCCGTCGCAGCTATTTTACATCCGCAGTCATTTTCCCATACCGGCTCTGGACCGAGCCTCCTATCAACTGCGGATCGATGGTGCGGTTAGGCAGCCGTTCGCATTGAGCTACGACGAGTTGCGCAGCATGCCGTCCGAGAGCAGAGTTGCGACGTTGGAGTGTGCAGGCAACAGCCGGGTGTTTCTCGTCCCCCAGGTGCAGGGGGCGCAATGGGAGCTCGGAGCCGTAAGCAATGCGGAATGGACGGGAGTACCCCTGCGCGCGTTACTGGAGCGCGCCGGTCTGGCCGAAGATGCTTGTGAGATCGTGCTCGAAGGAGCCGATCGTGGAATTCCCAAAGAGGAGCCGATGCCTCCTGGCCCGATCTCGTACGCCTGGAGCGTGCCCCGAGCTAAGGCAGTTCAGCCAGAAGTCCTGATCGCCTACCAGATGAATGGTCGCGATCTGCCGCAAGATCACGGATTTCCGGTCCGGGCAATTGTTCCCGGGCATTATGGAATGGCATCCGTCAAGTGGCTGACGAGTATCCACGCGGTACGCGAACCGTTCCGCGGCTATTGGAACACATCGGATTACGCCTACTGGGCTTGGATGGATGGAAAGCCCGTTCGGAGCGCATTGGGAGAAATGCAAATCAAATCCGAGATCGCACGACCACGCGTTTATGAAACGCTGGCGCCGAACCAGATCTACAGGGTTTGCGGGGCTGCATGGGCCGGGGAGACCGACGTGACCCAGATCGCCGTGAGTACGGATGGTGGCCGAACCTGGACCGCAGCGGAATTTCTAGACCCGGTGCGCCGGCATGCCTGGCGACGTTGGAGATTCGACTGGCTTACACCGAAAGAGCCAGGGCAATACACTTTGCTGGCCCGCGCCACGGACGCGGACGGCGTAATCCAACCTGATGCGCATGACCAGAACTACGGCACCTACGTGATCAATCACCTTCTCCCAATTGAAGTATTCGTAGGCGATCCTGGAGGCCCGCAACCGTGACGCCGGGGCACCCGCTCGCTCGAACACGTCACTCGCAGTCTCTTTCGACTTTAGGAGGCCGGGCCATGAAATATAGCAAGCGGTCGTTTGCCGTCGTCTCCGTGCTTTTCGCGCTTCTGCTGTCATCCAGCGCGGAAACACTCAATGCACGTGACTCCGATCTCGACCTTCTCATCTTTGCGGCGGCCCAGACCGCTAATCAGCAATGCATAAATACCTGTCGTACGCGATATCGCGACTGCCGGTCCTTGAAGCAAATACCGTTGTCCGAGTGTCGGGGCATTTACCAGGATTGTACCCGCTACACCTGCAGTGCTGGCGCAGCGGATCGCCCCTCTTGGTCAGGGTTTCCGAGGTAATCGATAGCGAAGGCCGCTCGCGCTTATGGCCCGCGCTAAGCGCCAACAGCGGCCGTTCCGACCAACGGCGGCCCCTTGTCAATCCAATCGTGGAATGTGTCGACCCCCACCTCGCCGAAACAGGCTGCAGCTGCGCGATCTTGCTTTGGTGGCGGGTGCAGTACTGCGAAACCGGTCGCCTGCGTATACCGAACACTTTACGGCCGTCTGCCAGATCAGGGAGGAGGCCGCGGACGCATCCAGTGTCGCTCCAAAAAATCAACGAAGGCGCGCACCTTGGGCAGAAGCAGGCGGTTGCGCAGGGTCAGGATGCTCAATGGCGTGGGCGGCCGCTGATAGGCCTCGAGCACAATCCTGAGCCGTCCATCAGCGAGACAATTCGCGACCTGCCAGGATGGCACCTGGACGAGTCCGACTCCTGCCAGAGCCGCACTGGCCAACGTATCGAAGTCATTGGCGCAAAGCCGGGTTGGAATGCGCAGCGATCTTCGCACTGCCCCGTCCTGGAAGCTCCATTCCGCCGCGCCTGGTACATCGCCAAAGGCCAGGCAGTCCTGCTCGACCAGGTCGTCCGGCGTCGCCGGCTCGCCGCGCCGGCGCAGATAGTCCGGCGCGGCGCAGACAACAAGCTGGATGTCGTCGAGCTTGCGGACAATCAGGCCTGAATCTTCCAGTGGTCCAATGCGAAAGGCAACATCGATACCTTCGTCGGCGAGACGTACCGGCCGATCCACCAGCATCAGATCGATCGAGACCCGGGTCTGCTCCGCCAGAAAGCCGGGCAGCATTGGTGCTAACCGCAGCCGACCGAGCAACGATGGAGCGCTCACGTGCAACCGGCCGGACGCTACCCCCGTCTGCGTGGTCAGGCCGCGTTCCGCCTCGGCGACCTCCTCCAAAATCTGCTTCGCCCGCTCGTAGTAGAGTCGACCGGACTCCGTCAGCGAGAGATGGCGCGTCGTTCTCTCGACAAGCGTGGTGCCGAGGACCTCTTCGAGTGCCATGAGTTGGCGGCTGACGGAGGTCAGAGAAAGACCCAACTGACGGCCTGCGGCCGACAGATTCCCCGCATCCGCAATCTTAACAAACACCCGCATCGCCGCGAACTTGTCCATCGGCGGATTATCGCGAAAAACGGAAAGATGTCTCGCCAAATCTCCAGATACTCACCCAAACGGGAGACACCACATGTCGGTCGTTGGATGGCAGAACAGACGAGCAAGCGATGAAGATCTGTGTATTCGGTGCCGGTGCGATCGGCGGTTACATGGCGGGGGAGCTCGCATTGGCGGGCCACGAAGTTTGCGCAATTGCCCGCGGTTCGCACCTGGCGGCCATTCGGAGCCACGGACTCAAGTTGATCGTGGAAGGACGGACGCGCACGGTAGACTTGCCGGCAAGCGACGACCCCGCGGCGTTCGGCCCGCAGGACGTCGTGATCTGCGCGCTGAAGGCGCAGCAGGCCCACGCCAGCGCGGGCGCGTTCGCCCCGCTGCTCGGTCCACGCACCGCCGTTCTCACAGCGATGAACGGCATTCCCTGGTGGTATTTCTACAAGGAGCGTGGCCGGTTGGACGGCCATCATCTGGAAAGTGTCGATCGCGGTGCCACGCAATGGAACGCGATTGGAGCGGAGCGCGCCATCGGCTGCGTGGTCGATCCCGCCTGCGAGGTCGTGGCGCCCGGCGTGATCGAGCATCGCCTGTTCAAGCGCTTCACCATCGGCGAACCCGACGGCTCCACCTCGGACCGCATCGTGGCCCTGCGCGATGCGCTGGTTTCGGCCGGATTCGATGCGCCGATCCGCGATACCATCCGCTGGAACATCTGGCTCAAGCTCTGGGGCAATGTCTGCTTCAACCCGATCAGCGCTCTTACCCTCGCGACCCTCGATCGTGTCACCTCCGAACCCGGCCTCCGCGCCCTATGCAAGTCCATGATGGCCGAAGCGCAGGCTGTCGCGGCCGCCCTCGGCGTTGCGATCACCGCGCAAATGATGGAGCGGCGGCTGAACGCAGCCGGTTCCGTCGTCGGTCACAAAATTTCGATGCTGCAAGATCTCGAACGAGGCCGATCCCTGGAGATCGATGCACTCGTCACCGCCGTCCAGGAAATGGGCCGTCTCGTCAAGGTCGCAACACCGACGATCGACGCGGTCCTTGCGCTGGTGCAGGAGCGCGGCCGGCAAGCTGGACTCTACAGTCACGACATCAGCCGGGCCGATGGGAGCGACGAATGGTCAGATTACAGGCTCGATTGAGCGCCAACGGGGCAGGCCTCGCGCCGCAGCAAACGCCCGCGCACTGGAAAAAGAGGAGAAGACAGTGACCATGGACAATGCGTCCTGCGGCCGGCCGAGGCTGGTAGCAAGCAGCCCTCACCCGTCCTCGTCGATCGGCTTTGGCATGACCCTGGTGATGGCGATCGCGTGCGGCGTGGCCGCTGCCAATATCTACTATAACCAGCCGATGCTCGGTATCATGGAAGCCGCCTTCCCAGGCCAGATCGCAGTGATCGGGCTCGTGCCGACGGCGACCCAGCTCGGTTTCGCCGCTGGCCTTTTGTTGCTGGTGCCGTTGGGAGACCGCTTCGACCGGCGGCGCCTCATCCTGATTCAACTCGCGGCCCTCACGTTGTCGCTGGCCGCCGCTGCTCTCGCTCCGGACGCCTGGTCGCTCGTGATTGCATCGGCACTCGTCGGAGTGACATCAAGCGTGGCGCAGCAGATCGTGCCGTTCGCGGCCGAGTTGGCCGAACCCAGCCGCCGCGGTGCGACCATCGGAACTGTGATGAGCGGCCTGCTCTGCGGCATCCTGTTTGGCCGCGCCCTTGCCGGCGCTGTGGGTGACCACTATGGCTGGCGCGCCATGTTCTGGCTCGGCCTGCTGCTGGCGGTTGCGGTGGGCTTGTTGTTGGCGGCGGTCTTGCCTGGAAGTCGGCCCAAGACGCAGGAGAGCTACGGCGCCCTGCTCAAATCTCTGGCCATTCTCTGGCGGGAAGAGCCGAAGTTGCGACGGGCGACCATCATCCAGGGCTGTCTGTTCGGCTCGTTCAGCGCGCTGTGGACGATTCTGGCGCTGCAACTCGACGCCCGATATCATCTCAGCGCCGAGATCGCCGGCCTGTTCGGTATCGTCGGTGCGGTCGGCGTGCTCTTTGCGCCTATCGCCGGGAAGATCGCAGACCGCAGAGGTCCTCATGCTGTCATCGGACTGGGCAGCATCATCATGCTCACGTCCTGGGTGGTTTTTGAGGTGTGGGGCATGATCGCCGGCCTGATCGTCGGCGTCATTTTGCTGGACTTCGGCGAGCAGGGGGCGCTGGTCTCGAACCAGCACGTCATTTATGCGCTTCGCCCGGAAGCGCGCAACCGGCTGAACACGATCTTCATGGGCGGAATGTTTGTCGGTGGGGCGGTCGGCTCAGCGGGCGCGAGCCTCGCTTGGGAATTCGCTGGCTGGACCGCTGTCTGCACTTTCGGGGCAGCCCTGGTCGCAATCGCCTTGGGCCTGCATGCTTGCGGTCGTGTGGCCGGAAAGCGGTGATTTTCTTCTTGATGGCGATCGTAACTGCAATCGTTGCTACTCGAATTCCGAGATGGAAGAAGAACCTGTTTGCGAGTTTCGGATTCAAACTCCTATGAGCGTTCGAAACCAACGTCTTACCCGAAGATGTCACGGTTTCGTCAGAAAGCTCTCAACGAAATCGAGGTACGTAGTGCGGTAGCCTTGCCCGACCCGGATACTGTCGCCGAATTCCAGATAAGGATCGCTCTCACCATCATAGGCTGGCCAGTGTGGCAGCATGCCCCCATTGGGGTCACCGGTCGACGCAAACCGCACCCAGGCGTCGGCCATCGCCGCCGACAACGTGCGGTCCGTCGCATCGAATGCGCCGCGCGGGATGAAACGATGCGCCCCGAGATTCGCAAGAGCGTAGTCGATCTCCTCGCTGTGGGTCGGCGCCGGCGGGACACCTCCGGGGCTGCGCGTAAACAGATAGCGAAAAGTCTTCGGCTGCACCTTCGACATGCCGCGCGCCAGACCGCGCACGCCATAGTTGAATTGCGTATCGCCAAAAGCATAGCTCAGGGCGCTTGGCACCGCCGCATCCTTATCGAATTTGTAGAGCGCCATCAGCTCACCGGCAGAGGCACCAAAATTCGTGTCCGCATAAGCCCGCGCTTCGTCCACCGTATGGATTGGCCAGTTTCTCACAAACAGCCGCCCCTCGTCGCTGTTGCCCCCAACGATCAGAGGCACACGGTGAATCTCGCCGGTCGCGAAGGCCGCTGTGTCAGTGCGCGGGACTACCCACCCGTCGAGGATTGGGCCGAGTGCACGCGGTGTCGTCAATCGCCGGACTGCCGGTACAATCCTATCGGTCATGGCCAGAACCTGCTCGGCCGACATCTCCCGCATCGCAGCGATATCTGGCCCCACGATTTTACCAATCTCCGAGGCATCGGTGAGTGAGCTTAGAGGCCGCATCGCGCCTGGGCTTTCAAGGATTGCGCCGTGCACGAGCCCTTCCGACAAAGGCGAAACAAGCACCATGTCGAGCAGGCTCGCCCCCGCTGACTCGCCGAACACGGTCACTCGATTCGGGTCCCCACCGAACGCCGCGACGTTACTTTTTAACCACCGAAGTGCTGCGATGACATCGAGGATGCCGTAGTTGCCAGCGCTGTGGTGTGGCGATTCAGCCGCAAGAGCGGGGTGCGCGAGGAACCCGAACACGCCGGTCCGATAGTTCACGGTTACCACTACCACGCCTTTGCGCGCCAACGCCTCGCCATCGTAGATGGGCAGCGACGCTGACCCGTCGACGAAGCCGCCGCCGAACACCCACACCATAACGGGCAAAGCGCCACCGCTGTTTTGCGCGGGAGCCCAAATGTTCAGCGTCAAGCAATCCTCGCTCACCCCTGGCGCGCGCGTATCCGGCAGTCGCTTCTGCATGCAGTCGGCGCCAAACTGCGTCGCGTCACGCACGCCCTGCCACGGCGTCGGCGGCTCCGGCGGGCGCCAGCGCAGCGCTCCGATCGGCGGCGCCCCGAACGGAACGCCCTTGAAAACGCGAATATCGCCGCCGCTACCTGCGAGCGCACCGGTGGAGGTCTGCACAATGACTGGCTCAGCCTCAGCTGCCACAGCCGAAACCAGAAGTGCAAAGAGAACTACCATCACTCGTCGTTTGCTCATTGTTCCTCCAAGGGCTGGCAAGCATATTTCTTACTGTGGTCTTATTCGTCATGGGACAGGCGAGCTTTCTGAAGGGCGGGCGAGGGTTTTGCGCAACAGTGAAGCCTGTAAAACGCAAAATCTAACCCGCCGTCAAAGCAAGAAGGGGCAAACTCGGAAGTGAGCCGACCAAACCGGACGCGGCTTCGGCACGGTGAATAACCCTTCTTCGCCTCTCGATCGTGGCTATCTTCTCGCCTTGCCGAAATACATCAATTCCCAAATCGCCTGGTCCTCGAAGGTTTCGGTTCTCGCCTCCCCTTCGAATTTCTCGATCGTGACCTTGCCGGTGAAGCGGTGATAGGCGCCGTCAAAGCCGATCAGCCGGGCGACGATCCGCTTCAGCAGCGGCATTCGGTCGGTGAAGATCGCTTGCAGAATGGTTTTCTCGCGCTCGAATGACACGACATAGCGCGTGTTGGCATCGTGATAGGTGTAGCGCGTGAGATCCGCCACCGGCTTGCCGGTCTTACTGTCGGTCGCGACACGATCCATCTCAAAGGATACTTTGGCATCGTCGTCAGCGATGATCTTGCCGTCTTTGGCCAGCATATAGACGATCTGCGTTTCATAGCCGTAGGCTGCGGTGGCTGTGATGTAGGATGCGATGACCGTGTAGGGCCCGACACTGGCTCGCGCCCAATACCAGTTGTGCATGAGCGTCTGCATGGGGACGTCGCCCCAATTGTGATCGTGATATCCGCTGCCGGAAGCTCGATGTTCCTCATCGCCGATCGTGTAGCGGACATTTGCCAGTCCATGGGGCACCGATGGAAGCCAGGCAAAGAGCTTTTCTTGCCCCACCGTACCAAAATAGAGATGACCGGACTTGGGACGCCAGGCGGGCACGTCTCCCGTAAATTCAATGTCGACCGAAATCTCCTCGATGGTTGCCGTGATGTGGTAGCGATTGAGATCGCCGACGAAGCGGTTCGTGCCGATCCGGACGTCGCAAGTGGACTTCGATGCGTCAAACAGCTCCGGCTTCGTGTCGAGAAACTTCACAAAGCTGCGGCCGTCAGCCAGCGTGAGATTGATGGTGACCCGTGGCGCGAGAGGACTGTTCGGGCTGACATTGGGCTTGGTAAAGAAGACCACGACGACGGTCGCACCATCGTCGAGATGAGCATCGAAGTACCACCATTCATAGCGGCCCCTTTCCGTGCCGATGCGTTGCCCGTCCTCAAACTCCGCTACGTCAACGGCGGAGATACCAAATCTGTCGTAATCGGCGCGACGATCCGCCAGCCGAAGGTGGCCGTTTTTGCTGCGATGCATGGGTCCGGCTGCTCCTGGCGTGGCTTTATCGTCTGGCCTCGAAACTGATACGCAACGTGGCGAGACTGGTTTTGCGGATCGGATCAAGGTTCATTGTCGGATCGACGAGCAGTTGCATGGAGAGGCCCAGTTGCAGGCTGCCCACCATCAGCGCGGCGGCATCGGCGTCCAGATCGGGTCGAATACAGCCCTCGGCCTGCCCCCTTTGGACATAGTGCCGAAGCCGCGTCCTTACTTGCTCATGTGCCGTAGCAAACGCCGTCCGCAACGAGCTCGCATCGGCTACTGCGGCCGACAGCATCATGAAGTAGGCCTTCAGCTCGCCCTTCTCGGACAGGCTGCGCAGATAGAGATCCGTATCGGCGAGCAGCGCCTCCAGCCCGGACATCCGATCGAAGCCGTGCTCTGCAGCCAATTCCGCCCGGCGCTCATGGAGGTAGCTGACCACGGCGTCGATCAGCCCTTGCTTTGAGCCAAATCGGCGCGTGACCAGGCTGCGGCTAAAGCCACCTCGTTGGCCGATCGCTTCGAACGTAGCCGCGCTGACGCCGTGTTCGGCGGTAACGGAGATTGCGGCCCTGACCAGGCCTCGTTCGGAATCTTCGCGACGTTCGGCCTGGGTACGACGAACGCGCGCGGCTGATCGGTCGATCATCTGAAACATACCCCCTTATAACTTAGTAGTTGGATAACTACTATCTTAATGTTAGCCTACCGTCGCAGGGCCGCAGCCGACGGCCAAGAATACCGCAAGGGAGAGACGTGAGATGACCATTCCTCAGGAGGTGGCGGACACCATCGTCGATCCCAAGGCCTACGCTGACGGAAGAATCTACGAAAGCTACGCCTGGCTTCGCGCCAACGATCCGCTGGGTGTCGCGCAACCGGCAGGCTACGATCCGTTCTGGGTCGTCACCCGACACGCCGATATCCTCGAGATCAGCCGTCAGAACGACCTCTTTCATAGCGGCGATCGGGCGACGACCATCGTCAACAAGGCGACCGACGATCACGTCCGCAAGCAGACCGGCGGCAGCCCGCACCTTGTGCGCAGTCTGGTGCAGATGGATGCACCGGACCATCCGAAGTATCGCGCCCTGACCCAGGCCTGGTTCATGCCGCGCAACATCGCAGGCCTCGAACAGCGTATCCGCAACATCGCCCGCGCCTCGGTCGAGCGCATGGCCGCGAAAGGCGGCGAATGCGATTTCGTCCGCGAGGTCGCCCTCCACTATCCGCTGCACGTGGTCATGGAGATTCTTGGCGTCCCGGAGGCCGACGAACCGCGCATGCTGATGCTGACGCAGGAATTGTTCGGCGCTGCGGATCCGGAGCTCGGCCGTGCCCCCGGCGCTACGACTGTCCCTGGCGATCGCAGTTCGATCCAGGCGGTGCTGGCCGACTTCTATCAGTACTTCGCGCAGATCAGTGCGGATCGCCGCGCGAATCCCCGCGACGATCTGGCGACGGTCATTGCAACCAGCCAGGTCGATGGACGCCCGATCTCGGAATTCGAGGCGATGAGCTATTACGTCATCGTCGCCACCGCAGGCCACGATACGACGTCATCGACTACCGCCGGGGCGATGCGCGCCTTGTGCGAAAACCCGGACCAGTTCGCCTATGTGAAGGAAGATATCTCGCGCGTACCGGGCTTCATCGACGAGGCCATTCGTTGGACGACAGCGGTCAAGACCTTCATGCGCTCGGCCACGGCGGATGCGCAGGTGGGCGGTCGGGCGATCGCCAAGGGTGATTGGCTGATGCTTTGCTATGCGTCCGGCAATCGCGACGAAGCGGTGTTTGATGAGCCGGATCGCTTCCGCGCGGACCGAAAGCCGAACAAGCAGCTTGCGTTCGGCTATGGCGCGCATCTCTGCCTCGGGCAACACCTCGCCAAGATGGAAATGCGCATCCTCTACGAGGAGCTTCTGCCGCGGCTGCAATCGGTCGAACTCGCTGCCGAGCCGAGGATGTCGGAGGCCCTGTTCGTCAACGGGCTGAAGCGCCTGCCGATCAGGTTCAAATTCTCGTAGGCGCGACGGGCGTTTCGATGCCGAGCTGAAATCGCCGGACCTTCTCCCGGCTAATGACGAAGACCGCCAAAAAGAAGTCGGCTGCTCGGAACTAAGAGGATGCGACGATGAATTCTCTGACCCTGGGCCCGCTTCAGATCGACCCGGATTGGATGACTGGCGCGTTGCGGCGAGCCGGCGCAATACGCGAGTCAAGAGTTGCAGATATGACCTGCAAGCCGGTAGGCAACGGGCTTGTTGGCGACAGCTATCGTTACGACCTGAGCTATGAAGGAGCCGAGCCCGATGCGCCGGCCAGCGTGATCGGCAAATTTCCGGCGGCCGATCCGGACAGCCGCCGCGCAGGTTCTGCGCACCTGCTCTATCTGCGCGAAGTGTCGTTCTATCGCGAGCTGGCCCACACCCTCGCGATCAATACGCCCCGCGCCTTCGTCGCCGAGATCGATCTTGAAACCGACGATTTCATCCTGATCTTGGAAGACCTGGCGCCATTCCGGCAGGTGGATCAGCTCGCCGGCTGTTCGGTGGAAGACGCTGGGATCGTGATGATGGAGGCTGCGGCGTTGCACGCCCCTCGCTGGGGCGACCCAGCGCTGCAATCTCTGGACTGGCTGGTGGCCCGCCCGGCTCGTGCCTCCGCCACGCTGAATGAGACGCTACCTCCTATCATCCGTCTCTTCAAAGACCGCTACCGGGACGCGCTCGAACCGGAGTTCCTGACACTTGTGGAAAAGCTTCCTGAAGTGCTGGCGCACAGCCGAGAAGACCGATCATCACCGCGCACGGTGCAGCACGCCGACTTCCGTCTCGACAATGTGCTCTTCGACATCAAGGGGGGCGCGCGGCCGATGGCGACGCTCGATTGGCAGACCCTGAGCGTCGGACCGGGTGCCATGGACGTGGCCTATTTCCTGTCCGCTGGCCTCGATCCGTCCGAGCGGCGGCGGCACGAAGCCGATCTGGTGCGTTTCTATCACGCCGAGCTGACCCGGCGCGGCGTGCGAAACTATGACTGGGACCATTGCTGGCATGACTATCGGCGGCAGACCTTGCACGGCATCCTGATGGGTGTGTTCTCCGCCCTCAGCGTCCGGCGGACCGAACGGGGCGATGCACTGTTCCTCAAGATGACCCGAGGCGCCTGCGAACAGGCGCTCGATCACCTAAGCTTCGACCTCTGGCAATCCGAACGGAGAAACTGATGCAGATCACAGCCGCTGTGGTTCGCGAGCCGGGCGCGAACTTCACCCTGGAGGCCGTTGAGCTCGACGAGCCGCGGGCTGACGAGATTTTGGTGCACATCGCCGCGGTCGGCGTCTGCCACACCGATCTGGTGGCGCGGGACGGCGTCATGCCCTTCTGCATGCCGGCTGTGCTGGGCCACGAAGGCGCGGGCATCGTGGAGAAGGTCGGTTCGGCGGTGACCAAGGTTGCGCCAGGCGACCGAGTGGCCCTCACCTTCCGTTCATGCGGATCGTGCGACCGCTGCCGGAGCGGCGACCCAGCCTATTGCTACACCATGCCGATGCTCAACTATGTCGGCATGAGGCCGGACGGCTCAAAGGCGATCGGCCAGGGCGACGTCGCGATCTCGTCCAACTTCTTCGGCCAGTCGTCCTTCGCCACCTATGCGCTGGCCTACGAACGCAATGTCCTGAAGCTTCCGGACGACATCCCCTTCGAGATCGCCGCGCCGCTCGGCTGCGGCGTCCAGACCGGCGCCGGCGGGGTGATGCTGGCGCTGGCATGTCCCAGAGGCTCCTCTATCCTGATCACCGGCGGTGGCGCCGTTGGACTGTCGGCGGTGATGGGCGCGGCGATCCAAGGTTGCCGGACTATCATCGTGGTGGAGCCGCATGCAGCGCGGCGTGCCCGCGCGCAACAGCTGGGCGCCACACACGTGATCGCTCCCGCGGAAACTCCAAACCTCGCCGCGGCTGTGCGGGCCATCCTGCCCAATGGGGTGGACTATGCCTTCGACACCACCGGCCGGCCCGAGGTCATCACGGCGGTGATGGGCGCGCTGGCGCCCAAGGGCGTATTGGGCATCGTCGGGATTCCGCCGGCGGGCACGCCTATGCCGGGCGACCTCGGGACCGTGCTCACCTTGGGCCAAACCGTGCGTGGGATCATCGAGGGCGACAGTGACCCAGACGTCTTCCTGCCGGTCCTGATCGATCACTGGCGCGCCGGCCGGCTGCCCTTGGAGATGCTGATCCAGGTCTTTCCATTTGACCAGATCAACCACGCCATCGTCGCGCAGCACAACGGCGACTGCGTCAAGGTGGTGCTGACCCTGCCATCGGCCTGAGCATACTCAATCACGATCGTCGGTTCTGCCCTCGGATCAATAACGGAAGCCCCCATGCTCAACAAACTCGATGACTTCCCAATCCACCAAACGCCGGAGCCGATTGCCGTTCCTGTGACCAGCGACCGCAATGTCTACGACCGGACATGGTTCAATGGCTATGCCTGTGACGGTTCCTATTACTTCGGTATCGGGATGGCGATCTATCCGCATCGCCGGATCATGGACTGCGCCTTCAGCATCGTGCAGCCGGGTGGGCGCCAGCACTGCTTCTACGGCTCGCGCCGCGCCCCGCTCGAGCGCACCGACATGCAGGTTGGTCCCTTCCATCTACAGGTAATCGAGCCGATGCGCCGAGCCCGGGTGGTGCTGGAGGACAACGCCAGCGGCGTCTCCTGCGACCTGATCTTCTCGGCCCGCACCGCGGCGATCCAGGAAGCGCGCCAGACCTTATGGTCGGGCGCACGGCGCGTGATGGACGCCACCCGCTTTGATCAGTTCGGCCGCTGGAGTGGCGTGGTGCGCCATCCGGACGGGGAGATCCAGGTCGACGAAGCGGTATGCCACGGGACCAAGGACCGCTCCTGGGGCGTGCGCAACGTCGGCGAGCGCGAGGTCGGCGGCGCGCCGCCTGCACCCCCGAGCGTGTTCTTCCTCTGGGCGCCGCTGGTGTGGGACGACCACATTTCCCACGCTATCTTCTTCGACGGTCCGCGTGGCGAGGCCTTGATCCGGGAAGGCATCGTTGCTCCGCTTTATGCGACGGAAGCCGCTGTGCCCGGCGTAGAGGACGGAAAGGATCAGCGCATGGCGACCGCGCGTCATCGGGTGAAGTATGTTCCCGGCACGCGGCTGGCGCGGTCCGCCGAGATCGACCTGGTGGATCACGACGGCAAGACGCGCACGATTGCACTCGAGCCAATCCTCAAGTTCCAGATGAAGGGCCTCGGCTACGGCCATCCCCAATGGGGACAGGGCATGTGGAAGGGCGAGTTGGAAATCGGCGGGGAGTCATTCGATCCGCAACAGCTTGACCCGCTCGCGCCGGAGCATCTTCACGTCCAGCAGGTCGTCCGCGCCAGCGATGGAGAGCGCACCGGCGTCGGCGTGCTGGAGCAGATCTGTCTCGGTCCCTATGAACCGTCCGGGTTCGCAGGCCTCTCCGACGGAGCAAAGGATTAGCCGATCGGGGATATTCCACTAGCCTGAGACCAGCTAGTGTGCGCCGCCGCCGGAGCCCATGCCCTTTCTGAGCAATGAGACCGGAAGAATGGCGATGATGAGAATGGCGCCGAGCAATCCGAAGGCGTCGGCGTAACCCATGATCGTGGCTTGTGCGCGGATGATCTGGCCGACGGCGATGATGGCGCGGTGCGTTGCTCCCGCGGGATCGGGGAACCCATGCGACATGAAATACTGCTGTAGATCGGCGAGCCGGTCGCGGGTCGCAGGCTCGAGCAGCGACACATGTTCGTTGATAATCGCGGAGTGAAACTGCTCGCGCTTGGTAAAGAAGGTCTCTACCGCAGCGGTGCCGATCGCGCCGCCGAGGTTGCGCATCATGTTGAAGAGGCCCGAGGCGGCGCCTGCCTCCGTCGGCCCGATCCCGACCATCGCAATGGCGGAGATTGGGGTCATGACGATCGACTGGCCGAGCGCCCTGATAATATTGGGCCAGAACAGCTGCGGCGCGGCATAGTTCTGGTCGAGATAAAGATTCATGAAGCAGCTGACGGCGAAGATCAGGAGGCCAGTGCCGACGAGAAGGCGCGCGTCGATGCGCTTCATCAATAGCGGCACCAGCGGGATCACCAACAGTTGCGGGAGCCCGGTCCAGGCCATGACCTCACCGGCTTGCTCCGAATCGAATCCTTGCGAGACGGCGAGATATTGGGGAAGCAGATAGGCGGAGCCGTAAAGGGCGAAGCCGAGCAGAAAATTGCCCAAGGTGCCGAGGCCGAAATTGCGGCGGCCGAGCAGCCGGAAATTGATCAGCGGCTGAGGTGTGAAGAACTCGAGCACCACAAAGGTGCCGATAGCGATCGCGGCAACAAGGCTCAATTTGACGATGAAGGGCGAACCGAACCAGTCATAGACATTGCCATCGTCGAGTACTGTCTGAAAGGCGGCGAGCCCGACCGCCATCAGCGCGACGCCTCGCCAATCGCCCTGGCGAAACAGGCCAAGCTGCATCGCTGAGCTTGGCAACGCGTAACAGAGCGCGCCGAGCATCACCGCACCGGGGACGAGATTGACATAGAAGACATAGGGCCAGCCATAATTGTCCGTAAAATAGCCTCCGATGGTCGGGCCGATCGCCGGCGCAAAGGTTGCCGTGACCGCGAACCCCGCGAACCCCAACGCATGCTTCGAGCGCGGCAGCATCGTCAACACGATGGTGAAGGCGAGCGGGATCATGACCCCGCCGGCGAACCCCTGCAGGATCCGGAACACGATCATCTCGCTGAGGCTGCTTGCCTGGCCGCACAGCGCCGAGAACAGCAAAAACAGCGCCGTGTTGGCGATCAAGTAGCGTCTCAGGGAAAAGACCCGGCTGAGGAAATCGGTCATCGGAATAACGATGATCTCGCCGATCAGATACGCGGTCGATATCCAGGTGCCATTAACGCCGCCGGTGCCAATGCCGCCTTCAATATAGGGCAGCGAAGCATTCGTGATCTGAATGTTGAGCACGGCGAGGAACGCACCGAGCAACCCGCCGCTGACGGCAATCCAGGTCTTCGGGGAGACTGCGGGCTCGTCGCTGCGTTCGCCCGAGGCGGTCATGATGCCCTCCCGGATGACGCCGACCAAATCGGCCTTGTGTCAATTGTCGGCTCAACCGACATGCCCGGCCGCAGCCTGCCCAACAGCGGCTCATCTTTGTCGATTTTGATCTTGACCGGGATGCGCTGGACGATCTTGGTGAAATTTCCAGTCGCATTGTCGGGCGGTAGCAGCGCAAACTCCTGGCCACTCGCCGGCGCGAGACTGTCGACGTGGCCGTGCACTACAGCGCCGGGGAAGGTGTCGATATCGATCGTGACCGCCTGGCCGGGCTGCACATCGGTCAGCTGGGTCTCCTTGTAATTCGCGACGACATAGACGGCCTGCAGCGGCGCAATCGCCATCAATTGCGTACCGGCCTGGACGTATTCCCCGACACGCAAAGTGCGAACGCCGACCGTGCCATCGACCGGGGCCGTGATCGTCGTGTAGCTGAGGTTGAGCTCGGCCTGGTGCTCCATCGCCTGCTGCTGGGCGAGTGTCGCGTCGGCCTGGGCGAGCTGCCCCCCAAGAACACCGATCTGCTTCTCGGCGGCCGCTACAACCGTGGTGTCTTGCCGCAGTGCAGCCTGCTTTTCGCTAATATCGGCCTGCGCTTGCTGCGCTCTCTGCACGGTACCGTAGCCGGTTGTGGCTAGATGCGTGTACCGCTGGAAATCCTGTTGCGAAAAGACGAGCGCGGCCTGATCCGAGACGACCTGCTGGCGGTCCTGCTCGATAACGAGTTTCTGCTGGGCTATCTGCTGGTTGAAAGTATTGATGCTCGCCTGCGCCACCGCGACGTTGGCGCGCGCCTCGTCGAGCGCGGTCTCGTAATCGCGCGGGTCGATCCGCGCGAGCACCGCGCCAGCCTTGACCGATTGGTTGTCGTCGACGGGTACTTCGGAAATATAGCCCGATACCTTGGGGCTAATCAGGACCGAATGCGCCTGTACATACGCGTCATCGGTCGAGACCAGAAAGCGGCCAATGGTCCAGTAGTGATCGCCATAAAAGCCAGCGACCACCAGCAGGGCGATCGCACCTGCCGCTTCCAGGACAGGACCAAGGCGCATTCGACGACTTCCGCCCGGCGTCTCCTTCGCGCTGGAAGTTCGTTTGAAAGAATGGTCTGGCATTTCCGCTACGGTCGAAACGGCCTGGTCCATGGGAAACCTCTTGGAGTGTGACGCCCTGGAGAAGCAGAGGGCGCGTCGATGCCGAGTTGCATTTGCCGCACGCCGGCAAGACTGAGCCTATTTCTGCACCGGATCTGGTGGCCGGTTCGAAAGGAGCTCGAAAGGATAGAGTGCGCTTGTCCACACCACCCAAATGTGTCGTCGTACGCCCTGTGATAATTCCCGAAAAACTGGAAGCACTGTCCAGTAACGGAGGATAATCGTAAGCGAGGCGTTGAAAGTGGCCGGTATTCACCCGCCGGCTGTCGCTTCGAAGCGCCAACCGGCGTCGACGATGAGCAACCACGTCCAGGTGATCGAGGAACGGCCGGTGCACGGCTACTGATCCATTTTCTGTTCGCACACCTACCCGCGACGTATTATTCCGCTGCGGTAGGCAAGAGCGCGGGCGCCGAAGGCGAATCCGCCTTGATTTGACGCGGCGGGCCCATCAAGACTGGCTGAAACAATACAGCAGCGGCCATCGTGCAAAGCAACGCGAGGGCCATCATCTTCCCCATGCTCGACATGCCGGGATAGCTCGACGCCCACATGCTTCCAAATGCCACCGCGTTGGTCATGGCGCTGAAGATCACTGCCCGGGTTAGGGCGGATTGCAACAATCCGGTTTTCCCGTCGCGCCAGGCCATGACGTAGTAGATCTTGAACGCGACGCCGACGCCCAGCAGAAGTGGTAGCGCGATAATGTTCGCAAAGTTGATCGCGGTACCGGTCAGCGCACAGATTTCGAGCGCGACAACACCGGCGAGCAGTAATGGTATCAGTGTCAATAGCACGTCCGTGATGCGCCGCAACGCGAAGAGGAGGAGCACAGTGATAGCGGCAAGTGCGAGAACCCCTGCTTCGATAAAGGCACCGATGACGGTTCGGCCGGATTCATAAAGGCTGATCGCGGGACCCGTCGCCAAAGGTTCTGCAGCCAGGACCGCGGTCGCGAATTTCTGCAGGACCCGGTTATCATTGGCGTTGCCCTTTGGCAGAGCTTGAACGCGAACCAGGCCGTCGGACGAGACCCAATCGCGCACCAGGTCTGGCGGAAGCGTCTGGATGGTCACCCGATGGGGATCGAGGCTGTTCCGAAGCCGGTCAAGGTCATAGACGAGCGACGGAACAGTCGCTTCTTCAGCGTCGCTTCGCGTGGTGGGGTTCGATTCCGCCAAGCGCTTCAGCAGACCGGAAACATGGCGAGCGGCGTCGGCGCGGGGCCCGGTGGCGTTGCCTGCGACCTTCGAGAGATCGCCCGCAGTCTTGCGGATCGCGTCGATCGTGTCCTGGTCCGATGGGGCTGATTGCTGCTGGGCAGGATTGAGGGCCGGGCTCAGACTGCGCGCTGCAAGTTTGATAGCGGCGATTTTTTCATCCTGATCGTCCGGAATGAAATTGCTGAGCGTCCGTGTGTGGGCTACCTCGGGTAGCGCCGCCAGGCGTTTGGCCACTCGATTGGCTTCGTCAAGCGATGTCGCCAGCACGTCGGCATCGTTGCCACTGGTCTCTGGATCTGCCTGCAATTTGCGATAGGTCACCACGGATGGAGCATTCGGACTTTCCAGGTTTATCGGATTGAAATCGAACGGCAGGCGGAATAGCAGCGGCGTCCCCGCCAACACCACACCGATCGTGCCGGCGATCACCGCAATGCGATGCCGCTGCAAGAAGTCATCCAGCGGCGCAAGGCTACCGAAGCCCACGGATGCCAATTCCCCCGGAGGCTTCACGATAGCCAGCATAGCCGGGACAAAGGTGATGCTGCAGATAAACGCAATCAGCATACCGCAACCGGCGATCAGACCCAATTCGAACAGGCCTTTGTAGCTGGTGGGCAGGAACGAAAAGAAGGCCAGCGTGGTTGCTGCCGCGGCCAGCGCGAGCGGATCGCCCACCTTGGCGGCTGCGCTCCGCAGCGCTTCGCGCAAAGTCGGCTGCCCTTGGCGCTCGGAACGATAGCGAACGCTGAACTGAATACCAAAATCGACGCCTAGTCCGACGAACAGAACGAAGAATGCGATCGAAATCAGATTGAAGGCGCCGACCATTGCAATTCCGAGCGCGGCCGTCGCCGCAAGCCCTACCGTCAGGCTAAAGAACACCGCCGCGACGACCTTCCAGGAGCGAAGCGCCAGCCACAATATGATGAGCGCGCCGATCAGCGCGGTCAGTGTGTCTCGCAGCGCGCTTTGCCTGATGACCGAGAACTGGTCATCGTTCAAGGGCACCGGACCGGTAAGCTCAACGTTCGCGGAGAACTTCTCGCTTAATTTCAGATCAGCAGCCGCGTGTCGGATGGCATCCGTCGCCTTGCGTCCCGGTTGCAGTGACTGAAAATCCAGAACGGGTTGCACCTCGATGAAGTGACGTAGCTGCGTCGCGGACGGCGGCGAGCCCTGGATCAGCTCCTGCCATGAAAATGTCGCTGGTTTTCCGCTCAGCACATCGTTCAACGTTCTGTCAGCCATTGAAAGCGGCCAGACAAGCTGGTCGAGCTTGACCTCTCCGCCTTGCACGCCGCCGGTGACGAAAGAAAGCGCCTTCATCACGCCGCGCAGACTTGGATCATTCGCGAGTGCGCCGATGAGAAACTGGGCCTTCGACAATCCATCGACCGATTTCTTGACATCGGACAAAGGTTTAAAAAGCAATCCATTATGCTGGAAGAACTCTCCGCTGTCAGCCTGAACGACCGAGTGGAACAGATCCGAATGCTTTAAGAGCTCTCGCTCGAGTGCGTTGGTGGCCTGCTCGGCGTTTTCCGGTGTCGCTGCCGTGACGACGACCAGGATTCCCTTCTCTTGAAATGCCTTGGATAGAGCAGACTGGCGCTGATGCCAGGGTAGATCCTGCGAGATCAGACTGTCGGTATCCGTGGTGATCGAAAAGCGCATGACGTCGTATGTGGCGGAGGCCGTGGCAAGCAGGATCCCGAAAATGACAACTTGCCAGCGACGTTGCACACAAAAATCTACAATCTGGACAATTGCTGAGTTCAGCATGATCGATCGTCGCCTCTTGGCTCGCTTACGAAGCCGGTGCTTGCAGCTTCAAGGTCGGCATCTATCGTGCTGGACGGCCTTCAGCAGAAATTTCGCGGACTGACCTATTCGCTTTGACTGGGGAATCGCTTACACGCCGCTTTAACTTGTCAGCTCGGGTTCAGCCCGTAGCAGAACATAGCTCCGCATGTGGTCCAGACCATTAAATAGGAGTTTAATTAGACCAAGCGCGCCGAACGAAACCCAGGAGCTTATTGTGCTCAGGACCAGCATGGAATTCGCCGCGCGATGTTCATCCTCAGGTCCACAAGGATGGGCGTGAAAGGCAAACACAACAAACCTCCGTATGGCTCTCCTAACCCTTTCTGTATTTGGACATCTACCTACGTATAACTTGGGGCCAATGCGTATCGTGTTCATTTCGCCTCTAATCCGAGCGAGGCGACCGCAGGTGGCAAAATGCGCACGATCCCGGCCAAAAAAAGTGGGCACATATCCTTGTGGTGGCGATCGAGTATGGGCCCCGCCGGCAAGCCACACCTTACGCCAACCAACGACGGCCCGATCCCAAACATCGTCCATGTTAAAGCGATCAGCCCGCGGGATGAGCTGAAGGGCTACACCTAAATCTCGAAGCGTATTGCTGCCAGATTCGTGCTCGACCGCACGGTTTGTGAGGCGGCCTAACTGTCCTCGATCAGGAGTTGAACTGTCATGATGACAATGGAAAAGGCGCAGAAAATCATTGAAGCGGGGATCGTGAAAGCGAAGCAAATCGGCCAGCCGATGAATATCGCGGTCGTCGATGCCGGTGCCAACCTCACGGCATTCGTGCGCATGGATGGGGCGTGGCTTGGCAGCATCGACATCGCCATCAACAAGGCCTTCACCGCGAAGGCCTTCGATATCTCGACGCTGGAGCTTGGCCGCAACAGCCAGCCGAAAGACCAGTTCTTCGGCATCAACGTGTCGAACCACGGCCGGGTGATGATCTTCGGCGGTGGCATCCCGATCAAGCTCAATGGCCAGATCGTGGGCGCCGTCGGCGTCAGCGGCGGCAGCGGTGAGCAGGACCATGCGGTGGCCGAGGCGGTCGTCGCCGCGGCGTCGTAACGTCATGGGCTCGAGAAGCCTCTCCGTAAAGCAATAGCAGACCGACGTAGGCGGAGTTTTCCAATGATGACGCTCCCAGTATCGCAATCTGTTCGTCGATATCAGGTGGCGAATCGGACGAATTCGATCTGGCGATCCAGATGGGTTCGGCTGCTCCTAAGCACGTCGCTCTTGCTTTATCCGGCACTGGCCGCAGCACAGGTGCCAACTGTGCCAGCCTCCGCGGCGCCTTCCGAGGACGGTCAATGGACCATGCCGGCAAAGGACTATGCTGCCACACGATATTCCGCACTCGACGAAATCAACGGCGCGAATGTGAGCAATCTCCAGGTCGCCTTTGCGTTCTCGACCGGCGTCGACCACGGGCAGGAAGCGGCGCCGATCGTCGCCAACAACACAATGTTCATTGTGACGCCATATCCGAACAACGTCTTTGCGCTCGATCTCACCAAGCCCGGCGCGCCGATCAAATGGTCGTATCAGCCGCATCCGGCCGCGGCGTCGCAGGGCGTGGCGTGCTGCGACGTCGTCAATCGTGGCGCAGCCTATTCGGATGGCAAACTGTTCTTCAACACACTCGACGACAACACCATCGCACTTGACGCAGAGACCGGCAAGGTACTCTGGAAGACCAAACTGGGCGACATCAACACCGGCGAAACCATCACCATGGCGCCGCTGGTGGTGAAGGGAAAAGTGCTGGTCGGCGACTCCGGCGGCGAGCTCGGCGTGCGGGGCTGGTTGGCGGCGCTCGATGTCAACACCGGCAAGATCCTATGGCGGGCCTATGCCACAGGGCCGGACAAGGATGTGCTGATCGGCCCCGGATTCCGCTCGTTCTATCCATCGGATAACGGCACGGATCTCGGCGTCAAGACCTGGCCGACCGACGCCTGGAAGACCGGGGGAGGAACGATGTGGGGATGGATCGCCTACGATCCCGACCTGAACCTGATCTATTACGGCACCGGCAATCCTGGCCCTTGGAATCAGGAGCAGCGTCCAGGCGACAACAAATGGACGACGACGCTGTTCGCACGCAATCCGGATACGGGCGCCGCCAAATGGGCGTTGCAGTATAACCCGCATGACGAGCACGACTACGACGGGATCAACGAGCAAATCCTGGTCGACATGACGGTGGATGGCAACCCGCGCAAGGTACTGCTGCATCCTGACCGCAACGGTCATCTCTACGTGGTGGATCGCGAGAGCGGCGAGATCGTCTCAGCCAAGCCATACGGCCACGTCAATTCCGTTCTCAGCATCGATCTCAAGACCGGGCGGCCCGTCATGAACCCGGACAAGCTCACCAAGGTCGGCACGGTCGTACACGATATCTGTCCGACGGCGTCCGGGCTCAAGGACTGGAATCCGTCGGCGTTTTCGCCGTCGACCGGCCTGATGTACATCCCTCATGAGAACCTGTGCATGGATTGGAAGAGCGCGCCCGTCAGCTACATCGCGGGCACGCCGTTCGTCGGCGCCGAGGTCGTCACCAAGCCCGGCCCCGGCGGCAATCGCGGCGAGTTCACCGCCTGGGATCCGGTAGAGGGCAAGGCGGTCTGGACCATCAAGGAGGACCTGCCGTTGTGGAGCGGCGCGATGGCCACCGCCGGCGGACTGGTTTTCTACGGGACCATGGATGGCTGGTTCAAAGCCGTCGACGCCAAGACGGGCGAACTGAAATGGCAGTTCAGGACCGGCTCCGGAATCATCGGCCAGCCTGTTGCCTATCGTGGTCCGGACGGGCGCGAATATGTCGCCATCCTGTCGGGGGTCGGCGGGTGGGCGGGCGCCATCGTGTCCGGTGACCTTGATCCGCAGGATCCCACCGGCGCGCTTGGCATGAACGGACTCATGGCGGATCTCAAGACGAAAACCGCACCCGGAGGGACGCTCTATGTCTTCGCCCTGCCAAAATCCTGAGCGACTCGCGGCCGCGAGGCGGCTGCTGCCTTTCGCTCTCGTCGCGGTGCTTGCCGTCGTTGCCGATAACGCTTCGGCGCAACAAGCCACTGCCCCGGACGCGCAACACGGACCCAGCGAGGTTTTCGTCTCTGGCCTTTTCCCCAACGGCGGCGCTCCGCCCCCGCAGGATCGGATCGGAAGGCGTTTCGAGGGAAACAAGCTCGCCATCGCGGCCGGGAAGCAGCTATTCGGCCAAATGAACTGCACGGGTTGCCATTTCAACGGCGGCGGCGGCATGGGTCCGGCGCTGATGTCCGGCCATTGGCGCTACGGCGGACGGATCGACCAGATCTATGCGTCCATCGCGCAAGGCCGTCCGAACGGCATGCCGTCCTGGCAGGACACCTTGGAACCTACGATGATGTGGGACCTGGCGGCATACGTGAAGTCGCTGTCGGCGCCCGCTTCCGCTTCGGCATCGCAAACCGCCGTGCCCGGCACGAGCGTCAAACCATGAAGTGGCGCCGGTGTTTCAGCGTTGTCGTATCCGCGGCGTCCATAATGATCGGCGCCGCCGCTGCGAACGGAGCTGCGCTTCGCGTCTGCGCCGATCCCAACAATCTTCCGTTCTCGGACCAGGCGGGCCGCGGTTTCGAGAACAAGATCGTGGAGCTGATTGCCAAGGATCTCGGCTCGACCGTGGACTACACCTGGTGGGCGCAACGGCGCGGCTATGTTCGTAACACGCTGAAGGCGGACATCTGTGACATCTGGTCTGGCGTCGTGAGCGGCGCCGAGATGATGACGAGCACCCGGTCGTACTACCGCTCGAGCTATGTCTTTGTCACGCGCGCCGATCGCGGGCTGCATATCGCCTCGTTCGACGATCCCCAGCTTCGCAAGCTCGCCATCGGTGTGCAGATGGTGGGCTCCGATGCGATGAACACGCCTCCGGCGCATGCCCTTGCTCGTCGCGGCGTCGTGCAGAACGTACGCGGTTACATGCTCTATGGCGATTACCGTCAGCCGCACCCGGCGTCGGCCATCATCGACGCGGTGGAAAACGGTGATGTCGACGTGGCCGTCGTTTGGGGCCCAACGGCCGGTTACTTTGCCGCACAGGCTTCCGCGCCGCTGACGATCGAGCCGGTCCAGCCCTGGCGCGACGGCACGGAGTTGCCGATGGCGTTCTACATTTCGATGGCGGTTCGCCGTGGCGACAATGCGCTGCTGCAGCGCCTCAATGACTCACTCGAAAGAAACCACACTGCCATCTCGGCGATTCTCGCCGAGTACCACGTGCCGGTTCTGCCGGATGCCTTTGCACAGCGCTGAGACGGCTTAATTCTTCTGATCAATGCAAGAGAGGTCTATCATGAGCAAAAATCGTGGCGTCGTCTACACCAAGCCGGGAGAAGTCCAGGTCCAGGACATCGCCGATCCCAAGTTCGAGAACCCGCGAGGCGGCAAGATCGAGCATGGCGTGATCCTGAAGGTGGTTTCGACCAATATCTGCGGATCCGATCAGCACATGGTCCGCGGCCGCACGACTGCCCCGGCAGGCATGGTGCTCGGGCACGAGATCACGGGCGAGGTGATAGAGAAGGGCTCGGACGTCGAGATGCTCGCATTGGGCGATCTCGTCTCGGTGCCGTTCAACGTCGCCTGCGGACGGTGCCGCTGCTGCCGGGAGACCAACACCGGCGTGTGCCTGACCGTCAATCCCGGTCGCGCCGGGGGCGCCTATGGCTATGTGGACATGGGCGACTGGATCGGCGGACAGGCCCGCTATGTCATGGTCCCCTATGCCGATTTCAACCTGCTCAAGTTCCCGGACAAGAATCAGGCGATGGCCAAGATCATGGACCTGACCATGCTGACGGACATCCTGCCCACCGGCTTCCACGGCGCGTTGACTGCGGGCGTCAAGCCGGGCTCCACGGTCTACGTCGCAGGCGCCGGTCCCGTAGGCCTCGCGGCGGCCGCCTCCGCCCAGCTCCTGGGTGCGGCTGTGATCATGATCGGCGACATGAACGAGGCTCGGCTAAGCCACGCCAAAAAGGTCGGCTTCGTCCCGATAGATCTCACCAAACACGATCGGCTTGGCGAGCAGGTGGCCGCGATCGTCGGCGAGCCCACGGTGGATTCGGTCGTCGATGCAGTGGGTTTCGAAGCCAAGGGCCATGGCGGTGGCGATCAGCCGGCGATCGTGCTGAACCAGGCGATGGAGATCATCCGGCCGGCTGGCGCCATCGGCATACCCGGGTTGTACGTCACGGAAGATCCCGGCGCGCACGACAAGGCCGCCAGGACCGGCAACCTCAGTCTTCGCCTGGGCCTTGGCTGGTCGAAGTCGAACTCCTTCCATACCGGCCAGACACCGGTGCTGCGCTACAATCGCCAGCTCATGACGGCGCTGCTGAGCGACCGCCTGCCGATCGCAAAGATCGTCAATGCCAAAGCGATCAGCCTGGAGGACGCGCCGAAGGGCTACGCCCAATTCGACCAGGGCATCGCCGCCAAATTCGTGCTCGACCCACACGGCTTGTTGCCGAAGACAGCCTGACTGTCTCGATCAGGAGTTCGACTGTCATGATGACAATGGAAAAGGCTCGAAGGATCATGGAATTGGTGGTTGAGGTAACCCCGGTGAGCTCTTGCATGAGGCGCACCGTGATTGCCGGCCTGCTGTTCGCCGGATCCGCCACGGCCGCCCTCGCCGCCGATCCCGCCGCCGGCGAGAAGGTATTCAAGATGCAGTGTGGCATCTGCCACGCCGTGGTGGCGGGGGAGAACCGCGTCGGCCCGACACTGTTCGGCGTGGTCGGCCGTCCGGCCGGCAGCGTTCCAGGCTTCAACTACACCCCCGACCACAAGAAGCTCGGCATCACCTGGGACGCCGCTTCCCTCGATAAATACCTCACCAATCCTCGCGCGATGGTGCCGGATACATCGATGGTCTACGGAGGCCTGAAGGACGACGCCGAGCGCGCCGACCTGGTCGCGTATCTCGAAACGTTGCACTGAGCGGCGGCGCGGCAGCGGCGTATCCGGCGCCGCCGAAGTATCGGACGATGCGAGGACAGCTGTCACGTCTCGGGGTTTTGGTTCCGTTCATGAGGGCCGCGCCTGTCAAAATCCTCCAGCGCTGAAATTGAAGGGCTGGACCACGTCATAGGCGGCCTTTGTGATCGGCACTGCGTAGTCCACGGTAAGCGCACCGAACGGCGAGGCCCAAGTCAGGCCGACACCGACCGAGGAACGGATGATATTCTTGTTGGCGACCTGCAGCGCGGTGCCGCCAATCGAATTCGGACCACTGTAACCGAAGACGCTGCCGGCATCGACGAAGGCCGATGCCTTAAGCCCATATTCGTTGGGAACGCCGGGGATCGCGCTTTGCAGCTCCGCAGTCGTCGCCCAGTACATGCTGCCGCCAACATTATCCAGGTCCGTGCCGGGCGTGAGATCGCGCGGGCCGAAGCCATTGGCTGCAAATCCGCGCACCATGGTCGGACCACCAAAGAAGCTGTTCATCAGCGGCGCCTGCTGCCCACCCCAGCCGGTGATGTAGCCACCCTGCGCCCGAACCATGCCGACGAGGTCGCTGTTGATGGACTGGTAATAGCGTACGTCCTCGGTTGTCCGCCGGAATTTGACGTCGCCACCGAGCCCGGCAAGATCCTGGCTGAGCTGCGACTTGATTCCGCTGGTTGGACTCTTGGCGTCGTCGAGCGTGCTGTAAGTCGCCGTGCTGCCGACCGCCGAAACCCAGGCCGGGCCAGCGGCCGCAGCCTGCTGGATCGCCAGCGATGGCGGCAGGCCTGTCGTGGTGGTGCCAAGCGTGATATTCTGATTGTAGATCGAGTATCGCCACTGCACGCCGAGCTGTTCCGTGATCGGCGTACCGAACTGCAGCGATCCGCCATAGGTGGTGCTGTTGTAGGATTGGTAGCTGGTCACATCGCTCTGCCGGTCGAACAGTTCGATGCCGGCGGAAACCCTGGTGCCAAGAAAATAGGGTTCCGACACAGTCAGATCGACGCCATTTGCATACTGCCCGTAGGTCATCGAGGCCTGGACATTTGTTCCGGTGCCATCGAAATTGTGATCGCCCGCCTTCACCTGGACAAGGGCACCATCCGCGCTCGAGTAACCGCCGGCGATATTGAAATCGCCAGTCGCCCCGTCGACGGCTTCGACGTCGAGCACGATGCGATCCGGTGCCGAGCCCGGCCGGTTCGAAATCTTGATCGTTTTGAAGTAGTTCAGGTTCTTCAGCCGCCGCTCGGCGCGATCAATCAGCGTGTTGTTGTACGGATCGCCTTCTGCAATGTCGAACTCGCGCCGAATCACGTAGTCGCGGGTGCGCGCGTTGCCATGGATCTCGATGCGCTCGACATAGGTTCGCGGACCCTGGTCGATGACGAAGGCGACGCGGATACGCTTCGCTGCCGCATCCCGGGTGATGCGCGGCATCGCCTGGGCAAAGGGATAGCCGAGCTTTGCCATTTCGACTGCGAGAACCTCGCTACTCTTGTCCAGCGCGTTACCGTCGAACACCGCGTCATTGCGCGCCAGCGGCAACCTTCGCAATCGTTCCGGGTCAAGTCCCGGAATGTTGCTGACAACGTCAATGTCCCCGAACTGATAGAGCTGCCCCTCATCGATGGTAAAGGTGACCGTAAATCCCTTCACGGCGGGATCGTACTCGGCCCTGGCTGGTGCCACACTGGCATCGGCATAACCCTTGCTGCGATAGTAGAGCCGCAACAGCTCCTGGTCCTGCGCAACGCGATCAGCGTCGTACACGTCGCCGCCGGTCAGGAAGCTCAGCATGTTGGTGGCTGAGGTCTTGATCACGGCCTTGAGCTGCCGGTTGCCGAACGCGTGGTTGCCCGTAAAATTGATCTGCCGCACCGGGGTCTTGACGCCTTCGGTGATCCGATAGACGAGATCGACGCAGTCGTTGCCACGATCGATGATCTCTGGGACCACGCGGACATCGTCACGGCCGACATGTCGGTAGGCCTCGATGATCCGACCGGCGTCGGTCTGCACTGCCGCGCGTTGCAAAGAGCCCCGCGGCCTGGATTCGATAGCGGCGGCGAGATCCGCGTCCTTCACCTTTCTGTTGCCCTCGAAGGCAACCCGATCGAGGACCGGCGCCTCGTTCACATGCACGACCAGCCGCCCACCGGCGCGGTCAATCGAAACCTTTTCAAACAGACCGGTTGCTAGAAGCGCCTTCAGCGCCGCGTCACGTGTCGCATCGTCGAACGATCCCTCGCGTGCGGGGGAAAAATAGGAGCGGATAGTATCTGCTTCGATACGGCGATTGCCTTCGACGATGATTGAATCCTGCAGGGAAGCCGCGGTCTCGGCCGAGACCGCGACCGATGTTATGACAATCGTCCCGACCGCGACGGCAAGCCACCAAGCGCCTACGAGTGGCCGGTGCGATCGCCAATGCTGCGTGATGCGCTTGATTTTCACGTCCCGCTACTCCCACGGACAGGCGGTGATCGAATTGCGCCGGCGGGGCTAAACAATGTCTTACATGAGGTGAGTTGCCGGCGGCGTTGGTGTCGATCGCCACAATCTCAACGCTTCATTGTAATCTGCGCGTTCTCAGAATTGTCGCAATGACCGCCGCATGCTTGGGGAAAGGGGCCGTGGCATTCGTGCGGTGACCGTCGCATGCGCCACGCTCGCCAGGAGCATCACATGCGTTACCTAGCTTTGATTGCCGGCTTGCTCATGCTGATCGAGCCGACGCACGCGGAGAAGACGCCGGACATCGATCCGCGTGCTTCGCTCGCCGTGGTCCAGCAATGGATCTACAACTATCGCGCCAAGCCCGACTATGCTCACGTTGCGGCGGCGGTGCGCGTGCTGTTTCATTCGCAGACATTCAAGGAGCCGGAGAACGCTGGCATCTATCTAGGTTTTATTGCCGGCGCGATCGGCTCGAATCCATCAACTGCCGAGCAGCTGATCGCCAGCTTTTTCCCGGTGCCGCCGGAAGACGAATGGGTGATCGTCCGCGCTGTGGCCTACTCGGCACTTCCGGACTGGCGCAACATACTGCGCCGGCTTGAGCCGCGAATGCCGGAGCGCAAGGTCATGATCGACAGCTACCTCGCCGGCAAACTGCCGATCCTGACCGTCATCCCGCTGGAAGAGGCAAAGCCCGGCGTGCTTGACAAGCTGCGCAGCGCATTCACGCGAAATCCCTTCTCGCGGCCAGAAATGAAACTGAACACCACACTAACGTTTGCCGACAATTTGGATCTGTTGGACACTTTGTGGGGATATTATTTCGCGACGGGCTCGCACGTCCCCATCCAACGCATCATGCAGATGCTGCCATGGAGCAAGAGCCGCGACACCGTAGACAAGCTGACAGTCGGCAGCATGGCCCGCTATACGCTGGCGAGCTATGCGATCCGCGACGCGAGCTTGCGTGAGTATTTGCGCAGCGAACTCTCCAAACAAGAGGCGCCGATCAAGGAGCCGCTCCGCGAAGTGGTCGACGCCGCCGACACCGTGCAGATCGCTGCCCTTCGCAAGGACGCGCTTGCTGCCGTGGACGAACTCAAGACCAAGGGTTCAGACAGCCGTCGCAACCTGGACCTCTGGGGCCAGGTTGGCGTCGGCGCGGTTGCATTGGGCTGCGTTTCAGCGGCGGCGCTCGGACAAGTCGCGGTCGGCATCCCCTGCGTGATCGGCGGCTCGGCCTCCCAGGGCCTGTTGCAGCTCTGGGAAAAGCAACAGTGACCAACGCGACGTGACCAACCTGCCACCGACAGGCCGTCGATGAGGACCCTTGTAGGTATCGAGGGCGGCGGACACAGAGCCAATTTGCGGCTTGACCACCCAGCCATTGTGAGATGGCTGGATGGCCGAGCGCGGGCGCGGACTTTATGGATCCATCCCAAGCGACTGACCGCCGAACTTGGACGGATCGTTGTAGCTTGGGGTGTCGTCGTAATGGGGCCTCAGAACGACGAAGCGCGAAGGCACGCCATGGCCGTAATGCAGGATGAGATGGCGCGCTTCAGGGTGATGTACCGTTGCAGCCTCAGCAGAAGCACCCAACGCGACCGCAAGGCCCAAGGCCAAGAGGAAAGAACGCATCAGATTTACTCCAGTTGCATCACTCGCAGGCATGGCGACGACCATCGTAGCCGAGGAAGGTCCCGGACGCAGGGTCGTACGAATGATAGTGCTGGGCGCAGGACGAACCTGTTGCCGCATAGGAGCTGTTAGCTCCATAGACGGGAGCCGCGCCGCCAGGCAACTCGAGACCCATTTTGCCTGCAGGCGTCAGTTCGCCTCCGTTCAGCACGTCCCGATTCGGGTATTCCGCCTGAAACAAGTCCGGGTGCGAAATCGCCCAGTTCGGCAGCTGTGCGTTCGCGGAAGTAACGGCGGTCATCGACACGAGTGCTGCCGCGATTAGGATCTTGAATGTAGTCATAGTCATTCTCCTTATTGGTTGTGTGCGGAGAACCACGCCAGTGATCACTGTTACTCCGTTGAGAACGCTTCCTGGGGATATTTTCTAGACAACGGCGATATAGTCATTGCATCCGAGGAAGATCATTGGCCGAACATCACGCTTGCGCGAACGCTGCGGATGAATGCTGCCCCTGGCTCGCCAATCATGCTCGATCGGCGCTCGGCACTTGCGGCGGCCGTCGGGATAGCCTTGATAGTTGGCAAGGCATTGTGGACGCGATGGCCGAGGGTCGGCGCAAAATTCGGTTTAGGTTCTGTCCGTGACGCTCTAGCGGCTACACCGTGCCCTGAGCGGACCGAAGAAGTGATCGTCAGCATCTCCGACGGGCACACTCCTCTAGGTGATCGCCGAAGGCTGACATCTCATAGATCGCCGCCTGCACGAGATCCTCTTTGCTCGGATCGCGCCCAATGAGCGAGAATCCAAGATCGCCGACCCCACTTTCGTTTCGGCGGCAGTGCTTGCGCACGGATCGCACCCTCGCTGACGAGAGAATGCAGCAGTATCCCATAGCCAACAACAATCGCGTCACTTCCGCATGCCCCCTCGACCGAGGCCATTCGTCTTTTGGGGATGAAATCGAATTTAATGGAGCAACACCGCCAGCATCCCCATCTACACTTCATCACAGCGCCGGCGTTTTCACTCCGAAGCGCCGGCCTGTGAAACGACACCTGGCGAAGAGTTCGCCTGTGCAAAGGAGAGTATGTGAGAGGACGAGTGATGATGATTTTGGCGAGCGTGGCCCTCGCCGGCAGCCTGCTTGCTACCGATGCCCAAGCCCGCGGCGGTAGCGGCGGCTTTGGCGGGGGCCACGTCGGCGGCGCTACCGCGGGTCCCATGGCAGGCGTCGGGCACGACCACTTTGACGGCGAACTTCATCGATTCGCGGGCAACGGCTACTACAGCAACGGTCTGGTCTGCCCGTACTATCCGTACGATCTCAACGACCAATCGTACCACTGCCCCTTCTGAACGGGAGCCCGATCCGGAAGCCGCCAACGCGTGGCTTCCGCTCCCCCGGACCCACCTGGAGCATAGGGCGAAAGCGTGTCTAACGCCAAATCAGTTGGGCCGACGCAAGACTTGGCTTTTCAATCGGGGGAGATCAGAGAAGACGGCGAAGTGATCATTACGAAAGTTGCTTGTTCCGTCTGCGTTAGCGCCGCAACCGTCAAGGAACGGCTCCTTTATGAAATTCGTGATCCGGCCTCCTATTATCAGACGGACGTGGTCCGATTTCTCCGAGGTTCGCGTTGAAGAACTTGCTCCAGACCGTATCCGCGTCGATGGCCGCAGAAGGCCAGCCCAAAAACCGGGCTCCTCGATACCTCGATTGGACTCTGGACAGTTATGTCGGCAAAGGGGAGATTTCGTACGCCGAAGCGATCTCTCACGAGTTGGAGCCTTTGGTATCTGGGTGAAGCTCGTGGAACCGGGTTAGGTTTGGACACATTGATAGGATGACGCAGCCTACATGGTCTGTAGAGGAAGCCTCATTTCGTAAAAACATCCTGTACCCGTTCCAAATGCTGCTTCAAGGCGGCTCGTGCTTCGGCGGCCTTGCCGCTCCGAATTGCTGCCGCGATCCTACGGTGATACGCGGCAGCGTCGTCTGCTTCACGACCCCCGGCAACGTTCTTGACATCTGGTTCGCCATCTAAATCAGTCTGTCAGGCGACGACGACATAAGCGGACTCTTTGCCGGCCACCGCGCCCGTGACGCGTTCCGGACGCGTGAACAATTCAAATCCGTCCGAGCGGGCGACCGCGGCGAGCGTGATGCCGGCAGCCTCCGCCATCCGCAGCGCAAGCGCGGTCGGGGCCGACACCGCGACCATCAGCGGCGCGCCGATCGCCGCGGTCTTCTGCACCATTTCGACCGACACGCGGCTGGTCAGCACCACCATGCCCTCGTTGGTCACGACCTTGTCGCGCGCCAGCGCGCCGGCGAGCTTGTCGAGCGCATTGTGACGTCCGACATCCTCGCGCAGCGCCACGATGCCGCGCCCAGGCGTCCAGAATGCCGCGGCATGCACCGCGCGGGTCTGGTGATTGATTTCCTGCAGCGGGGCGACGGCCGCCACCGCGGTCATGATCTCGCGCGGCGAGAACGACCGGCCCGCGGGCACGATCGCGGCCGGCCGGATAGCTTCGGTGATGGAGTCGATGCCGCAGAGACCGCAGCCGGTCGGGCCGGCGATATTGCGCCGGCGCTGGGCGATCAGCGTGGCCTTCTCCGGTGTGAGCCACATCCTGAGCTCGATGCCGTCATCGAGCTCAACGATGTCGAGCGTCTCGATCTCGTCGGCCGATTGCACGATGCCCTCACTCAGGCTGAAGCCTGTGGCAAAATCGGCGAGGTCCTCGGGCGTACCCATCATGACGGCATAGGTGCCGCCATTGTAGGTCAGCGCCAGCGCGGTCTCCTCCGGGATCAGGCGCGCACCCTCGCTGAACGCGCCGTTGCGCCAGACCTTCCGGTTTGCCTTGTGGACGGGATCGCGCATCGCTACTCCGCGGCCTCCACCACCGGCGCGATGCGCCGGGAGTGGCGGGCCTGCTCGTCATAGGCCTTCTGCCAGTCGGATGGACCGTTCGACGGTGAGATCTGCACCGCGGTGACCTTGTACTCCGGACAATTGGTTGCCCAGTCGGAGAACTCGGTCGTGATGACGTTGGCCTGCGTGTCCGGGTGGTGGAAGGTGGTGTAGACCACACCCGGTGCAACGCGGTCGGTGAGCAGGGCGCGCAGCGTGGTTTCGCCGGCGCGGCTCTTCAGCCGCACCCAGTCGCCATCGCGCACGCCGCGCTGCTCGGCATCGTGCGGATGGATCTCCAGCCGGTCCTCGGCGTGCCAGACCACGTTCTCGGTGCGGCGGGTCTGCGCGCCGACATTGTACTGGCTGAGGATCCGGCCGGTGGTGAGCAGCAACGGGAAGCGCGGACCGGTGCGCTCGTCGGTCGCGATATATTCGGTGATGATGAACTTACCCTTGCCGCGGACGAAGCCGCCGATATGCATGATCGGCGTGCCTTCCGGCGCCTTCTCGTTGCAGGGCCACTGCACTGAACCGAGTTC
>NZ_JYMU01000070.1:0-3651 GCF_000938235.1 Bradyrhizobium sp. LTSPM299 | reverse complement strand
GTGCCCATTAGGCGACATCGTTCCGTCACTTCGTCGGCGCACGCGATCCCCGCGGGCGCACCTAATTCGGCACCAATGTGAGCGCCTTTCTCAGCACCCAACGCTTCATCAGCACGGTGCCACCACCAACGTCACCACCGCCAAACGGCGACTCTGTCCGCAAGCTTGCCTATCGAACCATCTGGATGCCGATATCCATCATCCCTCAACGAGGCGGCACGTTCGCCATTAGCTGCCCCAGTCCTTCAGCCACCGTCAAATGCGCGATGACGGCGTCGCGCAGGGTCGTGTAGGGTAGTCGCGCGAGCATCGCCGTTTGCATCACGGCCATGACCTCGCCGGCCTCAGACCCGATCATCGTGAAGCCAAGAACGAGATCGTCGCTTGCGCCGACGAGAACCTTCATGAAGCCGGAGGTTTCTCCTGTTGTGTGGGTTCGCAGCACGGCCTCCATCGGCAGCGAGGCGACGCGCACCGCAACGCCCATGTGTTGCGCGTCGCGTTCGCTCAGTCCGACATGGGCGAGCGGCGGATCGGTGAACACGCAGTACGGCACCAGCCGGTCACCCGTGCTGCGCGTACCGCCGGTCAGGTTGTCCGCGATGATGCGGAAATCGTCGACCGAGACGTGCGTGAACTGCGGGCTGCCGGCACAGTCACCGACAGCCCAGACATTTGGCACGGTTGTTTCAAGCCGGTCGTTGACGCGGATGTAGCCGCGCGCGTCCAGTTCGACGCCGGCTTCCTCAAGTCCGATTCCGGCCGTATTGGGCACGCGCCCTGCCGCGACGAGGATATGGCTTCCTTGGAGCTTCTCATCGCCGGTCGGCGTGCGGACGGCGAGGGTCACTTCGCCGCCGGAGCGGCCGCTCACGCTCAGTGTGGTGGCAGACAGCAGAAGCCGAACGCCTTCCTCGCGCAGGATCCGCTGCATAGTGTCCGCGACGCCTGAATCCTCGCGGCTCATGAGCTGAGAGCCGGCCTCGATGACCGTGACCTGGCTGCCGAAGCGGCGGTAGGCCTGCGCCAGTTCCAGACCGACATAGCCGCCACCGAGCACAATCAGATGCGAGGGCACCGCATCCAGCTCAAGTGCCTCGATATGCGTGAGCGGGTGGGCTTCCGCGAGGCCGGGAATGCTCGGTATCGCCGCATGCGAACCGACATCGATGATGACCTTGTCGCCGGTCAGCCGCCGCATACCGCCGTCGTTCAGCCGGACCTCTAGCGTCTTCGGCGCCACGAAGGTTCCGCTGCCCATGACCAGTTCGGCGCCGCTCGACTTGAAGGGCGTAATGTGGTCCACGACCTCTCGTTCGACCATGTCGCGCTTGCGCTGGCGCACCTTCACCATGTCGATCGTGACCGGGCCGGTGATTGAGCCAAACTGCGCCGCGTGCCGGGCCAGATGGGCGATGCGCGCGCTCCAGACCTCGTTCTTGCTGGGCATGCAGGCGATGTTGGGGCATGAACCTCCGATATACCGCCGCTCGACCACGGCCACTCGTTGCCCGGTGGGCGCCGAGTGCCACGCGAGTAGATTTCCGCCCGGTCCGCTTCCGAGAACCAGCACGTCAAAATGTTCTGCTTGAGCCATCTTCATCTCCATGTTTCTCGGTGCGTCGTTACTACTGACTTCATTGCTGCTCATGGGTACCTCCTGTGTTCTGTGGGGATCGCCGTCGCGGTTCTATCCACGAAGGAATGAGGCCGCAGATCATCTTTCTAGTTTGCGGCAAACTCGGATTTCGGCGAGACCTAGCCGCGAAGAATGGGCGCTCCGAAGGGAGCACCCGTTAATCCGCCGTCCACGATCAGCTCGACCGCATTGATGTACGACGAATCCTCGGAAGCCAGGAAAAGCACGGCCTTCGCGAGTTCTTCAGGTTCGCCCCATCGACCCAGAGGAACCGTCGAGGAGTACGTATCAGCCAGCTTGGCGGACTGTTCAGCCGACATCGAGGCGCGAGACCCGCGCTTCCAGATGGGAGTTTTTGTCGCTCCGGGTGCGACGACATTGACGCGAATGTTGCGCGGCGCAAAGTCGGCAGCGATCGCACGCGCCATGGAGACCACCCCGCCCTTGGTGGCCGCATAGGCCGCTAGGCCGGCCTGGCCCATATAGTTGTGCACCGATCCGTTGAAGATGATGCTGGCGTTGTCGTTCAACAGAGAAGCAGCGGAGTTGATGGTGAAGAATGCGCCATTCAGGTTGGTGCGGACGATATTCTCAAACGCTGCTTCGTCCGTAGCGCCGGTGGGCGTCCTGCCGCTAATTCCGGCATTGGCGAAGACGACGTCCAGCTTGCCGAAATCCTTGGCAATATCCGCGAAGAGCTGCTTGCGATCGTCCGCCACGGTAACGTCGGCGCGGTAGCCGCGCACGTTGGGTCCCAGTTCGGCGACTGCTTCATCCAGCGTCTTCTGGTCCCGGCCGGTAATCGCGACTTCAGCGCCTTCTGCAACGAAAAGACGGGCGGTCGCCAGGCCGATGCCGCTGTTTCCGCCAGTGATGAGAGCCTTCTTACCTGTGAGTTTCATGATTACCTCCTTGATGACTTGATGTGGCCTCACCTTCGCGCCGATCTGAGGAAATTACCCGTTATGGGTCGTTAGCAGGCGTTAGCTGCTGCAAGCAGTCCGAAAAAATGACGGGCAAAACGCTTCCGCTGGCGCAAAAGAACGAGCGCAAACAGTCGGGTGACGGGATTACGAAGCGATCTCTGCTTGCTGGAGGCAGGTTGAGAGTCGTAGTGAAATCACCTCAACGTGGTGAGCAGCGCTTCGGCGGCTTTGAGGTCCGCCGTCTCAAATCCTTCCTTGAACTCCGCGTAGACCGACTGCAGTAGCGTCCGTCCGTTTTTGGACTGTCCTTGGTCGGCCAAATGCTTCGCGAGGTCCCTCGCGGTACGCAATTCCCAGGCACGCACACCTTGACGTCGGCTCAATACAAGCGACTCGTTGAAGCAGGTCTCCACCTCGCGGACGTCGGGTTTCTCCATCGATAGGAGAAGCCCGCCCTTTATGCGCAGCAGTTCCGGCATATAGAACATCTCGCCACTGACTTCGACTTGCCGAATACTCTCGTCGATCAGCGCCTTGCCTTCATCTGGCCGTCCAAGCGCGGCCAGTCCTTGAGCGACTGCAATGTTGAACTCCGTGGTGAGCACCTCATGTCGCGCCGCGTGCAGGCGCTCGAGCGTTGCCTGCAGATCCTTGACGCCCGCTTTGGTGTTGCCGCGCAGAATCGCCAACTCTGCCTTGCGACCCTGTCCGATCGCTACAAGAGGCCCCAAGGCATTGGCTTCGGCATGCGAAAGCGACAAATCGGTGTGGTATTGGGCATTATCGAGATCGCCAGCCCAGAGAAAAACCGACGCCGCGCCGGCCAAAACCAGCGCCAACGCTGCCGGATGGCCCATGGCTTCGGAGGCTTCGACCCCCTGGCGTGCGAGTTCCAGCGCCTGGGTCGGATAACCTTGCAGCCAAAGGGTCCGCGCCAGTGCGATATACGAATGGTAGTGGGGATCGTAGCTGAGGAGGACCGGTCCACGATGGGATTGCGATAATATCCGCATCAGGGAATCGAGCTCCGCACGCGAACCCGCAAGGTCACCGGTAACCTGCAGCGCCCTTCCCAACATGGCATGG